>JAPTUI010000430.1:0-5445 GCA_028067895.1 Pseudomonadota bacterium
CTCGGGCGATCAGCAGAAGGACGCGCACGCGCTCGGCCCAGTTCTTGTAGTTCGACCAGGTATTGAGGTTGCGCGTGATCGCATCGTGGCGCGCCCGGACGTTCTGCACCCGGTCGAGCCAGCTCGGAAACGGCGCCGAGGGTGTACCCGGCGCGCCAGCGCTGCCGCCGGTCTTCTCTGGAGCGCGGGGCGGAACGCTGCGCTCCCTGAACGATGAACTCATGGACGCACCTCGGACAACGAGTCCGCAGGGTACGACCCGGGCGCTCCGTGCGCAGGTACTGGTTCACAAGCGTCCTCTCTGGCCGCGCACGAAGAGCCGCCGCGGCCGCGTTATGCAACATTGCGGCTCATTATGTCACGCGCCGCCCGCGCAAAGGTGCGCAGCCTCGAGCACGGCTATGCCACCAGACGGTACACGGGACGATAGACGCTGCCCGGCAGCTTCATGCGGCCCTGCTCGACGAACGCCGCCAGCAGCTCATCGAGCAATTTCATGATGTGCTGGTCGCCCGCGAGTTCGTACGGTCCGAGCCGCTCGATCGCATGGATACCGTGCTCTTTGACGTTGCCGGTGACGATCCCGGAGAACGCACGGCGCAGGTTGGCGGCAAGCTCATGCACGGGCTGATTGCGGCCGAGCGCAAGTGCACGCATCGACTCGTGGGTCACCGCGAAGGGGTGCTGGAACTGGGGCGGAACCGAGAGCAGCCAGTTGAAGTTGTACGAGTCCTTCATGCGGTGGCGAAAATCCCGCACCGACTGGATACCGCGCACCATGTGCCGGCCGACTTCAGCAGGATCGTCAATGATGATCGTCAGCCGCTCGAGCGCCGCCTCGCCGAGCGTGCCGCGGATGAAATGGCGGATATGCTCGAAATACGCCGCGCTCGTGCGCGGTCCGGTGAGCACCACCGGAAAGGGCTGCTCACGGTTCGGCGGGTCGAGCAGGATGCCGAGCAGATAGAGGATTTCCTCGAGCGTTCCAGCCCCACCCGGGAACACGACGATACCGTGTGCGAAGCGCACGAAGGCCTCGAGGCGCTTCTCGATGTCCGGCATGATCACGAGGTGATTGACGATCGGATTGGGCGGCTCCGCAGCGATGATGCCGGGCTCGGTGATACCGATATAACGCCCGTGCGCCATCCGCTGCTTCGCATGCCCGATGGTCGCCCCCTTCATCGGCCCTTTCATGGCGCCCGGCCCGCAACCGGTGCACACATCGAGCCCGCGCAGACCGAGTTCATAGCCGACGCGCTTGGAGTATTTGTACTCCTCAGCACCGATGGAATGCCCTCCCCAGCAGACCACCAGGTTCGGATGCATGCGGCACTCGAGCAGCTGCGCATTGCGCAGGATGTGGAACACCGCGTTGGTGATCGAGGCGGAATCCTCCAGATCGAAGCGGCCTGAAGCCATGATCTCGTTCGAGGTGAACACTACGTCGCGCAGCACCGCGAACAGATGCTCCTTGATGCCGCGGATCATCTGCCCGTCGACGAATGCGGCCGCCGGCGCGTGATGCATCTCGAGGCGCACACCCCAGGGCTGTCGCATGATGCGGATATCGAAGTCGCGGAACCGGTCGAAGATTTCCTTGGCGTTGTCCGTGTCGGCGCCGCTATTGAGCACCGCCAGGGCGCATTTGCGGAACAGGGAGTAGAGCCCCCCCTGCCCGGAGTCGAGCAACTTGGCGATTTCGTCCTGTGAGAGGTTCTCGAGACTGCCGCGAGGGTGGACGCGCGCTTCGATGAATTCCGGTTCGGAGTCGTGATTTTCCATCAGGTACCCTGAACCGCCTCAGGGCTGGATGTCGATCGGCATGCCGTCATGCGTCATCATCCAGATCTGCATCATGTTGGCATCGGACACGGCGATGCAGCCATCGGTCCAGTCGCTGTGCAGGTAGTACGAGAGGGGACCGTGCAGGTGGTTTGGCAGGCCGTGAATCATGATCTCCCCGCCCGGTTGCCAATGGTGCTCACGGGCGCGAGCCCGATCGACCCGGTTCGGATAGGAGATCTGGATCGACAGGAAGAATTCGCTGCGCGGGTCGCGGCGCACCAGGTGGTACCAGCCAACCGGCGTGCGGTAGTCCCCGGAGCGCTCCTTGGGTCCATTCGGCATCAGACCGAGGTGAATACGAAAGGAACGCACCACCTGATTGCCGTTCATCAGGTACAGGCGGCGGGCGGACTTCTTCACCAGCACGTACTGCACGTGCGGCAGGTGCGGATCGGCGAGCAACGGCACTCGCCCGGCACGCGGAGCCGGTGCGGCATGCGCCGCAGCGACCAGAAGCAGCGAGAGTGTCAGGGTGATCTTGGGCAGGCGCATGGCAGACATTATAGACATCGCTCGAATCAGGCAGGAACGCTCAACCGGCTGCACCGGCCGGCTCGATGCGCGGAATCACCAGCGAGGTCCCAGGGTGCAAGGTGAAAAAGTCCGTGTGCGGGTTGTACTGGCGCAACAGCCACGCCGGCAGATCGCTGAACCGTCGCGTCAACGTCCAGAGCGAGTCGCCGCTGCGCGTGACGTACTTGCGCGTTCCGTCGATCCGGTAGTGGGCAAAGTAGCTCTGTTCGAGCGCCTGATGGTAGGCGAGACGCCGGGCCGTGAACTCCTGGGGCGTCACAGAATGAAAGTCGAGTCGGATGCGCTCCCCGATGCGTACCGGCTGATGAAGGGCGAGGTGATTCAAGCGGCGCAGGTCCATGGCGCTGACGCCGAGCCACTGCGCGTAGTAGCCGAGCGATTCTGCCGGCGCCACACGGATTGTGCCGTTCGCGGCCACCCGATAGTTGGCCGGATCCACGCTGCGCGCCGGATCGGCCTCGGGTCCGAGCATTGGCCCAATGGCCTTGGCTTGGCGCGCCGACACCGGCTGAGGGTCCGCAGCCGCCGCGGGCGGCGCGGCGTGCGTGACGGTCTGAGCGACCGCCATCGCGTTCATGGCGGCGACCGGTGCAGCGATCGCCGGAGGCAGCGCATGGTCAGCCGTGGCGTTCGCGGCCCGCACCGCGGCACTCGGCGCGCGCCCCGGCAGGCGCAACCGCTCGCCCACCTGCAGAAGCGCATTCAGCGCAATGCCGTTACGCTGCGCCAGTGTGCGCGCACCGATGCCGTAATGCGCGGCGATCGCACTGAGCGTATCGCCGGGTCGGACCCGGTAAACCCCGGCGAGCGCACCGCTCACGGCTGGCCCGCTCGGCTCCGGCGCATGCAAGGGCACCACGGCCGACAGACGCAGGGGCTCACCGACCTGCAGCAGCGCATTGAGCCCAATCCCGTTACGCTGAGCCAATGCGGCCGGACTGATGCCGTAACGGGCCGCAATTGCGGTCAGGGTGTCGCCCGGACGCACCCGATAGAGCGTCGCCGTGCGCGCGCCGGGAGAGGTGCTCGCGGACATTGCCTGGGCCACCACCTGTGCCGGTGGCCGCGAGGCACCGGGCAGGCGCAGCAACTCACCGATGCGCAGCATGGCGCCAACCGGCATGCCGTTGAAGCGCGCGAGGGCCCACATATCGATGTGGTATCGCGCCGCGATGCCCGAGAGCGTATCGCCCGGCTGCACGCGGTACACCGGCGGGCGCAGCTGCGCCGCCAGAATCGCCTGCGCGCCGAGGCGGGCACGCAGTGCGGCCACGGTCCAATGCACACCGCCGGCCGGCAGTCGCAAACGGTACCCCTTGGGGACGTCAAGTTCGCCGCTCCATACGGGGGGGCGCAGCCCCGGGTTCAGCTCCCGCAGCCGAGCCGCGCCGACGTTCGCAGCCCGCTCGATGGCCTCCACGGAAACATAGCCCGGCAGGGTCAGCTCCTGAAAGTGCTCCTCCGGTAGCCGCCGTAGCGCCCCGAAGTAGCGCTGAGCGTGCTCATCGACGTAAAGCGCGGCTAAGAACGATGCATAGAAATTGCGAGAGGCGAACCCGAACATCGCCGTGTGGTAACGCCGCACAATGATGCCCAGATCGCGGGTGCCCTCCACGCGCACGGCACGCAGCATGCCAGCGACGCCCTGGTTATAGGCGGTGATTGCGAGCGGCCACGTGCCGAGAATTCGGTAGTTGTACGCGAGCAGCTGCGCAGCCGCCACGGTGGCGCTGAACGGATCGAAGCGCTGATCGAGCGCGGCATCGATGCGCAGGAAGCGTTCAGCCGTGCCGGGCATGAATTGCCACAAACCGGCTGCGCCATCCTTCGAATACGCGCGCGGATTGTAGGAGGACTCCACCAGCGGCAGCGCGGCCAGCTGCGGCGGCAGTCCGCGTGCGGCGAGCGCCCGTGCAATCGCGTGCTGCCAGGCACCCGAGCGGATCAGCCCGGCCTTGAAGCGGTTCGACTGGCCGAGCTGAAAGCGAATCTCGCCGGCCGCCTCGCGCAGCAGCGAGGGACTGGGGTGCGCCCCCCAGAGCGCGCGAAGCCGGCGCTCCTCGGGCGTGAGCGGCCGTACACCGGCGGCGATGCTGCGCAGTTGCGCGGCAATGTGGTCGCGCTCGCGATCGACGATGCGCTGGCGCTGCGCCGGCGGACTGCCCGGCGCAAAGCGCACGGTCGCGTAGACGACCCCGAGATGGTTCGGGTCGTGCAAGAACCCTTCATTCGTGTCGATCTGCGTGTAGACGCGGATCCAGAAGTGCACCGCGGTGCGCAGCTGCGGCGGACAGGGCAGAGCCGCGTCGGCCGCGAGGGCCCGCGCGGCGAATGTCGCCAGAAAAGCCGTCCAGAACAGGCGCAACACGCCGGGCACCATCCTGAAGTTGCCCGTCGATTTCATTTACACCTCGAGCTATAACAAAATAGCCTTTGAACTCATTGACTTAACGACAACATAGCGGTTTTTTGAGGCATTCGAGCCTCGAGAAACAGTCGATTTTTCTTACAATCGACCGAATTCCGGATGCGGCATACGCCTCTGAAGCGAATCATCGCGCAAAGAATATGGGAAATCCTTTCGTGTAAGTGGACATTACGTCACATTAGGGGGCCCATCCAGTGCCGATATGTCTTGGGAAGCGCATCGAAGGACCACCTGGCACAGGGTTTGCTGGTATTTGCCCACGGCGGACCGCCCGGCGGTCCACGGGGGGAAGAACAAGCGACAGTAAGGAAATTCCGAGAAAGCACGGGCACGCTGCGAACACAGACGTATGCCGCACCGTGCCACGTTAGAAAAATAAAGAAGCACGACTCGATGCAAGCAAGCGACCGACCCCGCCCGCGCGGGGTCTTCTTTTTTCGCTTGCGGTCCGCTACACCGCGGTGCGCTGCGCGAAGAGCTCGACGCTGCCGAAGACCAGCGCGGCGAGCAGCGCGGAAGCGAACGCATAGGCGTACGGCACGGCGGGCCCGAACGCGAACAGCAGGCCCATGACCAGGTTCGAGAGGAACTGCCCGAGGGCACGCGAGACCGACAGAAAGCCCATGCCGCGCCCG
>JAPTUI010000430.1:5455-31556 GCA_028067895.1 Pseudomonadota bacterium
CCCGAGGCGTGTGTGGCTGACGAGCGAGGACACCAGCGTCGGCTCGAAGGTCTCCACCGCCCCCATGCCGAACCCCAGCACCGCGACGGCGAAATAGATTGCCGCCGGCTGCAGAGCCAATGCCACACTGAGACCGATCAGACCGGATCCGAGCGCCGAGGGCAGATAGCCGAACAGCCACACGGCTCGGCCCGAGGAGGTGCGCCGCGTGCCGAGCACGTAGCCGGTGAGCGCCGAGACGCCGAGGTAGACCACGTAGGCGAGTACACCCCACTCGTAGCGTGCCGCAGCATGCTCGGCGGTGGCAGTGACGATCGGAAAGCCCAGGTTGTAGAAGCTGAAACCGTACAACGTGGCGGACACCAGCAGCGCCAGCAGCACCGTCTGGCGCGGCACACGGGCATCGGCACTAGGTGCACCGGGGGTCTGCTGGGCATACACCTCCTCGCGGCGCACGAGCAGCAGCAGCACCGTGGAGGCGAGCAGCGGCAGCACCGCCCAGAGCATCACCGTCCCGATCGGGATCTTCATCCACAGCGCCCCGAGCGCCAGCAGCGCCGAGAGCATCCCGCCGCCGATGTCGAGCGCGTGAAGCGTGCCGAAGGCGCGCGAGCGCTCCTGCGGCGGCGTCGCGCCGACCAGCAACGCCCGGCGCGGCGGGCTGCGGAAGTAACGCGCCCACCAGCCCAGCACGTACAGCAGAGCCGACAGGTCGAGCGAGTGGGCAAGCCCCGCGAGCGCCATCAGCGGAATCAGCACATTGCCCGCGACCGCCACCGCCTTGCGATCGAAGCGGTCTCCGGCGAGTCCGCCGAGATAGCCCACGAACGCGCCGCCGCCGAAGGCGATTGCGGTCACGACACCGTACGCATAGAGCGATGCGTGCAGCTGGAACACCAGGTACAGCGGAAAGAGCGCCGTAACGCCCTGATAGCCGAGATCGGCGCTGAATGCGGAGAAGCACAGCAGCCAGGCGTCCCGAGGCAAGGGTCGAGTTTTCACCGGGGTCACTCTCCTTCTATGTCGCTCGCGCATCGCTCGGGACTATGGCTTGCGCGCCACCGCATCGATAAGCGCAGAGGGACCCCGATGGGCACTGCCTTCGCCTAGCACCGCATCGTGCTCGCGCAGCTCGAGCCACTGCGCCTCGGGCAGCAGCTCGCGCAGCAGATCAGGCGTATACAGATGATCGAGCTGCCCCAGATCGGCTGTCCGGTACTGCAGCTGCTTCGGCGTGTAGCCTTGAATCAACAGCAGTCCGCCGGGCTTGAGGGTCTGCCACATCCCCGCGAACAGCGCGGTGCGCAGCGCGGGCGGGGCAAACTGGATGAAGATCGCCGCGACCGCGTCGTACTTCGCTTCAGTCCACGTCCAGGTGCCGGCACCCGAGATGAGATACTCGACCGGAACGCCCTGCGCGGCGGCCAGGGCCTGCGCCTTTTGCACCGCGACCGGGGACAGATCGAATGCGGTCACCTCGTGAGCGCGTGCGGCGAGCCACGTGCTGTTGCGGCCCTCTCCGTCGGCCACGCACAGGACACGCGAGCGCGGCGCCAGCCGCGCGCTCTGCTGGACCAGGAAGGCATTGGGCTCACGCCCGAACAGGTAGCCCGGCTGTGAGAACCGTTCATTCCAGTGCTGCAGCGCATCATCCGAGGCCGGTGCAGAAGGGGTGTGCATGCCCGCCAGCTTACCAGCGGCGCGCCGCAGGACAATGCGCGGCACACCTGCGGCGGCGGTCGAGCAGCTGTGATGATTTTGCGACACACCCGGCGCGGCACGGCGTGAACACGCGTTCCAGGGGGAACCATCCGCCCCGCTCGCCTTCTAAGCGTCGTCGGGTACCGCGCCGTGGTTCATCCCGCGGCCTACGACGCCCGTCGATGCCGGTGCAGGACATCCGGACCTGAAGTTCGGCGCATGACTCCTCGGGGCCGTGCGAACGGGGTCAATCGCAGCGCGTGATCTGGGGGCCTTATGAACGCAGCCGTCGGAGCGGAAACCGCGATCACCACACGGAACACGCCATTGCGCAAGCTGCTGCCGGCGGTACCACTGGTCATGCTGCAGTTGTGCGTGCCGGTGCGAGCCGTGGCCGGCGGCGCGCCCCGGAGTCGATCTGCGCACTCGAGCACCACGACGTCGACATCGAGCCCGGCGACCGGCAAGACGATGCATCTGGGCGCTCGCGCCTGGTGGCGCAAGCGCTGGGTGCTGCCGACGGCCGGCGCCGTCGCGTTCCTCGCCGCCATGCGCATCCACGAAGGCAGCAGTCACGGGCCCTTCGGCATCGATTACAAACTCAAGCCGCAGGACAATAACGGGATTTTCTCCCGGTCGAACCAACTGGGCCTGGAATTCGGCACCGTTGCCGCCGAAGCGGCCGGCGCGCTGTTCTTCGGCAATCACAAGGGACTCGGCCACGTGTTCTGGCAATCGGCCGACGCGTCGGTGTTCGCGGGCTTCGCGGCAGACGCGTTGAAATACACGTTCCGGCGCGCCCGCCCCTACCAGAACCAGGGTCCGAGCGCCTTCTTCCAGGGCACCGATCAGAGCTTCCCGAGCGGCGAAGTCACGCTCCAGGCCAGTTTCGTCACCCCCTTCATTCTCCACTACCGCCACCGCTATCCCTGGATTTGGGCCGCCGAACTGCTGCCGGTCTACGATGCCTACGGCCGCATGAAGAGCCAGGGTCACTGGCAATCCGACGTGCTCGCCGGCTGGCTGCTCGGGACGGCCTTTGGCTATTGGGCATCCCAGCGCAAGGTCCCCCTGCTGGTCGAAATCCTACCTCGGGGTGTATCCGTCGGCTTTTACAAGAGCTTCTGAATGCGTCGGATCCGGGCGCTCGCGCTGCTGGGCGCGCTCGCGCTCGGCGGTTGCGCGACGCTGCCGGACGCTGCGCGCTGGGGACAGAACGTGACGGTGCGACCGGGTTGGGCGCGTATGTGCCGCGCCGCGGTCACGGCCGCCTCTGACCCGTGGGTCTGGGGTCCGCTCGCCGGCGCCGCGGTACTGCAGGTGGATCACTTCGATCAGCGCATCTCCCGCTGGGGGCGCACCCATAACCCGATCTTCGGCTCCGAGGCCAATGCGACCCGCTGGAGTTACCGGCTGCGCAGCGCCTCGGTAGGAGTTGACATCGCCGCGCTGCTGTTCGCTCCCAGCGGACCGTTCGGCAAGACGTGGCTCGAAGACAAAGCCAAGGGTTATCTGGTCAACCTCGTCGCCGCAACCACCGCGATCGAATCCAATACACTCATCAGCCGCATGGTGCACCGAGAGCGGCCGAATCGTGCCAACGATCACAGCTTCCCATCCAATCACACGACGGCGTCCGCCGTGTACACGCGGCTTGCGATGCTCAACCTGCGCCAGATTCCGCTCACGCACGGCGTGCGCGTCGCGCTCGATGCCGGCCTACATGGACTGACTTTCGCCACGGCCTGGGCCCGCATCGAAGGCGGCTGGCACTATCCCTCGGACACGCTATTCGGGATGGCGCTCGGCAACTTCTGCGCCGAGTTCTTCACCGATACCTTCATGGGTTTGAACCGCGACCCGCGCCACCGGGTCGCGTTCTCGCCGCTGCCAGGCGGCGGTCTGCTCACCTTTTCCATGACGCTCGGCCACTGAGCGCAGCACCGGCCCACGCCACGCTCATTCGTAGCGCAGCGCTTCGATCGGATTCAGTGCTGCGGCCTTGCGCGCCGGGTAGTAGCCGAAGAACACCCCGACGATGGCGGAAAACAGAAATCCGCCGAGCACGGCCGTGAGCGACTGCTCGATCGGCCAGCCGGCGATCACGGCGACCAGCTCCGAGGCGCCGATCCCGAGCACAATCCCGGCCGTACCGCCCGCCGCGCTCAGAAATACCGCTTCAGCGAGGAACTGCAGCATCACGTGCGCTCGCCGCGCGCCGAGCGCCATGC
Organism: Pseudomonadota bacterium; assembly: GCA_028067895.1. Taxonomy (GTDB): domain Bacteria; phylum Pseudomonadota; class Gammaproteobacteria; order Steroidobacterales; family Steroidobacteraceae; genus 13-2-20CM-66-19. The sequence goes on from JAPTUI010000430.1 coordinate 9,388, forward strand.
GCAGACCGATCTCGCGCGTGCGTTCGGTGACCGACACGAGCAGAATGTTCATGATGCCGATGCCGCCGACCAGCAATGAAATCGATGCAACGGTCGCCAACAGCAGCGCCATGACCCGGCTGCTGCCTTGCGCCGCGGTCGCAATCTGGCTGAGGTTGCGCACGCTGAAGTCATCCGTGTCCCCCCGACGAATGTTATGACGACGACGCAGCGTGGCACTCACCTCGTCCATGGCACGTTGGACCTGCGATGCGCTTGCCGCCTGCACGAAAATAGCGTTCACGTACCCGGTCAGGCGCGGCTGTACCGCGAACGGGTTCGGCGGCGCGAGGTAGGTCGTTCCGGCATTCTGCGCCTGCGATTGAATCGGTGCGGCGACCCCGAGCACTCGCCGTTCGGCCGTGGTGAACGGGATGACGATCAGATCGTCCTGATCCTGGCCCATGGGCGACTGACCTTTCGCCTGGTAGACGCCGATGACTTTGATCGGCACGCCCTTGATGAGAAGGGTCGCGCCGACGGGATTCTCGTACGGCTGGAACAGCTCGTGAACGACGGTCTGCCCGATGTCCGCCACCAGTGCCGCAGCATCGACATCCGCGGCGTCGAACGCCCGGCCGCTCGCGATGTGCCAATTGGTGATCTCGGCATAATTGGCGCTGGTGCCGAGCACGAGCGTGCTCCAGTTCTGATTGCGATACTGAACCTGAGCGCTCTGGCGAATGATGTAGCCCACCTTGGCAACGGCGGCATCGTCGCGGCGCAATGCGTCTGCATCGGCCACCGTCAGCGTCGAAGCACTGCCGAAACCCGCGCGCACCCCCCCAGCGGTGGTCGCCCCCGGCAACACGATCAGCATGTTCGTACCGAGACTCTGAATCAGCTCCCCGACCGCCCGGTTAGCCCCCATCCCGACCGCCATCATCGCGATGAGCGCGGCGACACCAATCAGCACCCCGAGTGTGGTCAAACCGGAGCGCATCTTGTTCCGGCCGATGGCCTGCAGCGCGCTGCTGAGGATCATGCGGGCAAACGGCAGCGTACTGCGACGAGGCACGGCCGTCGGCGCAGTCCCCGGCGGCGGGGACGGCGGCGCGGCGGGGACGGGATTGCGCCGCTCATCGGACACGATGCGCCCGTCTCGCATCGTGATCACTCGGTCCGCGTAAGCCGCGATGTCTGCCTCATGGGTCACTACGATGACCGTTACGTGCTGTTCACGGTTGAGGCGCACCAGGATCCCCATGACCTCATGGGAACTGCGCGTGTCCAGGTTACCAGTCGGCTCATCGGCCAGCACGACCGCCGGTGCGTTGATCAGTGCCCGTGCGATGGCCACTCGCTGCTGTTCTCCACCGGACAACTGCGCCGGCGTGTTGCGCTCGCGCCCGGCGAGACCGACTTGGGCGAGCGCGGCTCGAGCGCGCAACGCGCGCTGCGCCGCACTCGCACCACCGCGCGGGTCGTAGTAGAGCGGCAACGCCACATTGTCGAGCGCGCTGGTACGCGCCAGGAGATTGAAGCTCTGGAATACGAATCCCAGCCGCTCGCTGCGCACGCGCGCCAGGGCGCTTTCACTTAGAGCGGCGACCTGCGCGCCTTCGAGCCGATATTCCCCGCCGGTGGGACGATCCAGACAGCCGAGCACGGCCATGAGCGTCGACTTGCCCGATCCGGAGGCACCCATGATCGCCACCAGTTCGCCACGCTCGAGGGTCAAACTGACGTCCGCCAGGGCAACGACTTCGAGGTCCCCGGAGCGGTACACCCGCCTCAGATCGCGCGTCTCAATGACCGGACCGTTCACCAGCGTCTTCCGCAACGTTACAGGAAGGGCGAGCGGCGTCGGGGCGCCGCTGCCGATGAGGTCGCAGTGCCGTTACCGGATCGCTCCCCGATGATCACCGGCTCTCCGGGCCGCAGCGCACCGGAGGTGATCTGAGCGTAGATATCATCGGAGAGACCCGCGCCCACCGGTACGGCGAGCGGGTGCCCGTCCTTCAGCGTCCAGACGGTCTGAGCCTGTGACTGAATCTGGGTCGGCTTCGGCATCGAGGCCGGCCAATAGCGCAGCGCCTCCACCGGCACGCGCAGTGCATTGCGAAGATCAGCCGTGACGATACGAACATCGGCGGTCATCCCGGGCTTGAGGAGCAGCTGCGGATTCGGCGCGCTCACCACCACGTCGTAGGTCACGACATTCTGGATCGTCTGCGGAGACTGGCGTACCTGCGTGACGCGGCCGCGAAAGAGATTTGACGGGAAGGCCTCCACGGTGAACGTGGCCGTGTCCCCGGCCTTGATCTGGCCGATATCCGATTCGCTGACGTTCGCATCGACCTGCATCTGCGTCAGGTCGGTCGCGATGAGAAAGAGGGTCGGCGTCTGAAAGCTGGCAGCAACCGTCTGTCCCTGAGTGATGTTTCGAGTGACCACGATGCCGTCAACCGGCGAGGTAATCCGCGTGTAGCCGAGATTGACCTCGGCAGCTCGCAGACTCGCCTCACGCTGGACGATGGTCGCTCGATCCAGATTGACCTGAGCGCTCACCTGCTGGTAGGTGCTGCGTGCCGCGTCCGCGGCATCCTGCGAAGTCAGGTGATCGGTGAGCAGACGCGACTGCCGCTCAGACGCCGCCCGGGCATACGTGAGGTTCGCTTCATCCTTCACGAGCTGTGCCCGGGCCGCGATCAGCGCGGCGCGGTCCTGGTCGACGACGACCTGGTAGGGCCGCGGGTCGATGCGCGCGCAGAGCTGACCGGCTTTCACCCGCGTGTTGTAATCGCAATACAGGCCCTGGATGACCCCGGAAACGTAGGTACCGACCTGAATGGTCACGACCGGGTTGACGCTGCCGCTGGCAGTGACGTAAGGCTCGACGGCGCCGCGGGTCACCTGCGCGGTGACGTACGTAATGCGCTCGTTGGGCCGGAACGATCGCCACAGACCGATCGCCATCGCGATCAGCAGCACGGCCACGATCGCGACCCAGACCCAGCGCCGCCGCGAACTCAGCCGCCAACGCGGCGCCTTGGACGGCGCCGTCGTGTCGGCGGGCTCTGCGGGGGTGTCCATCGGTGCTGCGCTCTCTGCGGGAGAAGATAAGAGCTCAGCGCGCAGGTCGTAAGCCGCGTTTGTGCGTATCCCGTTTCGCGAATGGCATGCGCGGGTGACTCACGCGGTCAGCAGGCTATAGAGCTCGTCCTCCTGGGCGAAGTGAAGGCTGAGGATGGCATGCAAGCCGTACAGCAGCCGGTGCATGTCGCGCAGATCCTCCGGCGAGGGACCGGTCGACGGCAGCTGTGCGACCCGCCGCGCAAACAATCGACTCAACCGACGGATCTCACCATGGGTGTGGATCAGCGGGCCGGTCGGGTTCTCCCCAGCGAGCAGGCTCTCGAGGATGGGATACACCGTCTGCTGTTCGTGGTTCTCGTGGGGCAGCAACTCTTCTTCGAGCATCTGCGCCGTCCGCTGCAGCTGTGCCCGCGCTTCTGCCGGTGGCAGCGCATCGAGGCGCACCGCCAGCTCGGCGAGTTCGCTGACGCGCGGGCGCAGCGACTGGTGGGTCTTGTCGAGCGCCCGGGCCAGCTGGGCCGCCTCGGGACTCACCGCCGCGCCCGGCAAGCGACCGCCGAGCGCCCGCAGTGCATTCAGAATCACCAGGACATCGATGACTTCTTGCAGCAACGCCCCGGCGATCGGCGGGAGGAAGCCTGCCGCGGCGAACCCCATCGCCACAACGGACAGGCCCATGCCCGTCCAGACGCTCTGCAGCGCAATGTTCCGCGTGCGGCGCGCGATGCTCAGCGCGCGCGCGACGTCTTCAAAGCGGTCCGAGGTGAGAACGATGTCGGCCGCCTCGGAGGCAGCGGTGGCTCCTCTGGCGCCCATGGCAATGCCGACATCGGCCAGGGCCAGAGCAGGCGCGTCGTTGATCCCGTCCCCGACCATCGTCGTGATGCCCTCGCGGCGAGCCGTACGGACGACTTCGACTTTTTCGTCTGGCGCGCGCTCGGCGAACACCCGATCGATGCCGAGCGCATCGCCGACGAGCTCCGCCACATCGGGATGGTCTCCGGTGACGAGGTGAATCCGTCGCACACCGCTCTGGCGCAGCGTGCGCAGGACTCGGGGCGCCTCGGGCCGGATGTGATCTTGCAGGAGCATGGCGCCGGCGAGCGCGCCGTCGATGGCAACGAAGACGCACGAGGATCCATCCGCCGCCGCCCGAAGCTCGATCGATCGAACGGCTTCAGTACGATCGACACCGGGCGTCACGTATTCGTACTGCCCGACGGCGACGCGGCGTCCGGCAACAGTTCCACTAATGCCGAATCCCATCTGCTCGTGGACCTCGCCCGGGAAATCCAGCGTCAGCTGTCGGGCGCGCGCCGCCTCCAGAATCGCCGGGGCGAAGGGATGAACCGACATCTGTTCGAGGGCAGCGGCATGGCGCAGGAGCTCATCGACCGAGAGCTCCCCAGTCGTGTCCACGGCGACTACGGCGGGACGGGCCGCTGTCACCGTGCCGGTCTTGTCGAGTAGAACGACCTCGGTGCGCGCCAAGCCCTCCAGGGGCGCGCCGCCCTTCATGATGATGCCCATGCGAGCCGCACGGGACACCCCGGCCATGATGGCCGCGGGCACGGCGAGAATCAGCGGACAGGGCGTCGCGACCACCAGCACGGCCAGCGCGCGCTGCGCGTCCCCGGACACCCACCATGCCGCCGCGGACACGGCCAAGGTCGCCGCGAGAAAGGCCAGCGCGTATCGATCCGCGAGTCGTGCCACGGGGGCCTTGGAGGTCTCGGCCGCCTGCACCAGTCGAACGATTGCGGCGTACGTACTGTCGGCCGCCGCAGCCGTCACCCGCAGTTCGAACGGACCGCCGGCGTTGCTCGCGCCGCTGCGCACCGGCGCGCCGGCGGCGATCTTGACCGGCCGTGACTCCCCGGTGAGCGAGGACTCGTCGACGACCGCGCCCTGTGGACCGACGAGACCGTCGACAGGAACGACCTCGCCTGATTTGACCAGCAGGACGTCCCCTACCGTTACGTCCTGAACCGCAACATCGGCGTAAGCGTCGCCACTTCCTCGATGCGCGATGCGCGGCGCACGGCTGACCAGACTGCTCAGTTCGCGCCGCGCGCGCGCCGTGGCGTACTGCTCGAGCGCCATGCCGCTCGCCAGCATGGCCGCGATGATGGCGCCGGCCAGGTACTGCCTGAGCAGTAACGCTCCGAGCATCGCCAGCAGCGCGATGAGATCGACGCCGATGTCCCCACGCAGAAGGCCCCGAGCGGTGTGATAGGCGGTGACGGCGATGACGACGCTCGTCACGGCTCCGAGGACAATCCGGCTCAGCGCGAGGTCGCCGACTGCCGCGGCCACGCCCGCCGCAGCCAGTGCAGCAAGCACGACGCCCAGCAGCGTAAACGGCTGCCCCGCAATCGCGCGCAGCACGGCAGTGGCGGGAGATCTGCTCAATCGAGTTGCGTGTTCAGGGCGTACCGTCAGACGGGCGGATGTTCACCTCGTCGAGGCTGACGCTCCCGCTCGCGCTGCTGCTGCTGCTGCTGCTGCTGCGGGTTCGGGCGCTGCTGCTGATAGCGCGGCTGCGGGCGGGGACGTTCACGGCCCTGCGGCCCGGGATGCTGCGGGAAGCGGTAATAGCGATTCTCCAGGGTCCGCTGCTCGCGCGGCCCCGGGTAGCGCTGTTGTGGGTAGCTGCGCTGATAGCGCGGCAGCGGTGCACGGGGCGGCGGCGCGCGTCGGTTCCATCGATCCCAGTCAGGGCGGCTGTGCTGCCAGCGCGGGCCCCAATGCTGTGCCCAGCGCGGCGGCTCATTGCGACTCCAATGCAGGAAGAATGGCGGCGGACGTCGATAGAAGCCGACCGGAACCCGCAGAATGAAATCCGGCACACGCTCCGGAGGCACCAGATACCACGGACCGTTGTACCAGGTGCTCGAGTACCACGCATCATCCGCGAACGTCCAGTAGTAGCCGTCGTAGAAGAACAAATTGACGTCGAGATCCGGGGCGTAATAGACGGGATAACCAGGCACCGGCACCAGATCCGGATAAGCCGGTACATTGATCCCGATCCGCATGCCCGGCACGGCGACACCCACACCGATGCTCACCTGCGCCACGGCAGCGCTCTGGACTGCTCCGAGGACGCACGCGGCGAGTGCAGCACTTTGCAGTGCGCGCTTGAAGGGATGTACTGCCATGAGTTTCTCCCGAATCAAAGAGGATTGCACCCTGACTCGCCCGGCAAGGCACGTGTACCCGAGATCGGGCGCTGCGCCCAGGCGATCACCACACGGGGCGAACTTTCCTACGGTCTGAACGACGGCGCATCAGAGAAACTACCTAGGCGGGTACAAGAAGGCGTGCCTCACGGGTCGCGCAGGACACGGGCCCGCATGATCAGCCGATGCTCCGGAGTTCCTCCGCCGTCAACACAATACCTGCTGCGGCGATGTTCTCCTCCAAGTGCCCCATGGAGGCGGTCCCCGGAATCGGCACCACGACGGATGCCCGCTGCAGCAGCCACGCAATCGCGGCCTGTGCGGCGGAAATCCCCCGACGCTCGGCGAGACGCGCCAATGCCGCAGGGACCTCTCCGCCAGCGGCATGCCGACCCGAACCCAGGGGTGCCCAGGGCAGGAACGCCGTGCCACGCGCAGCGCAATGCTCGAGGACGTCATCACCGTGGCGGTCCTGAATGTTGAAACGATTCTGCACCGCAACCACCGGCACCACGCGCTCGCAGCGACGCAACTCCTCGAGGGTCACATTGGATACACCGATATGACGCACCTTCCCCTCGGCACGCAGTCGCCCGAGTTCACCGACGGATTCCTCCAGCGGCACGGCGGGATCCGGGGCATGCAGCTGATACAAATCGATGCGCTCGCGTCTGAGTCGTTTCAGGCTGGCCTCGCACGCCTCGCGCAGGTGCGCCGGGCGAGCATCTCGAACCCACTCTCCAGGGCCTGGCCGAACCAAGCCGCCTTTGGTAGCGATGACCAGATCAGCCGGGTAGGGATACAATGCGCGGGCCAGGAGATTTTCACTGACCTCCGGACCGTAGGCATCAGCCGTATCGATGAAGTTGACTCCGAGGTGCACGGCCCGACGCAGCAAGCGTACCGCCACGGATATGTCCGGCGGGTTGCCCCACACGCCTGGACCGGTAATGCGCATCGCCCCGAAGCCAAGACGATGAATCCTCAGTTCACCCCCTAGCACAAGCTGCGCGCCGAGTGAAGCATCGGGACTCGAGTTCACGGGCGGGGCCCCTTAACCAACGGCATCACGCTTGTCATACGCCGGCAGCGATTACCCGGATTGCACGCCGGATGCCTCCACGGATCAAGGCACAAGCGCCAATCGATCGCCGCGCGGAGCTATGAGCGGGCCACTACCCCGACCGTTCGCAGATTGCGCAAACTCACGGCGCAGGCTCCATATCCTGCGCGAGGGCGCGCGAATCCACTCCGCTCGAACCTAATGTCTTGACCCGCTCGGCGCAGCGTTGCGCCTCAATGGAGCTCTGGCCCGAGCGCAGCGCGATCCACAGGATGACAAGACTGAATCCCGCAATGATCCACATTCCGGTGAAGAAGCCGATCACTCCGCGCCCCCCCATGACCCCACTCGGACCAAGATCACTCACCAGCCACATGCCACCCAGATACGGAATGGTCCACCACGCCTGTTGCCAGCCGAGCTCACTGACAGGTCTACGGCGGATCACCAAGAACCACAGTAGGTACGCAATGATGTACGCGAAGACCGCGCTGAACATCCATTTTGCAACTGCGTATCCGGTCCAGTAGATGATCCAGTTCGACGCTATGAAGGCGATGGGTGCGAGCACTCCAGCTGCCTTGAGTCGAAACGGACGCGGCGCATCCGGCAGCGCGGTGCGCAGTCTCAGGAGAATGACCGGACCTATGCTGTACGACAGCACCGTAATCAGCGAGACCGCCGACACCAGCTTCTGCCAGGACGGGAATGGGAAGAAGAACATCACCCCGACGAAGTAAGTGACTACCAATCCCACCCAGGGCACGCCGTGCCGATTCAGGTTCGTCACCTGCTGCGGCGCATTGCCCATCTCGCCTGCAGCCATGATGATGCGTGGACTCGCGGCAATGTAGATAAACGCCGTTCCGAGCGGCGAGATGAGCGCATCAACGTACAGCAGCACGGCCCACCAAACCGCGCCCACGGTCACCGCAATGGCCGCCAGTGGGCCAAACATACCCGTAAAATGCAGATGACCCCATCCGGCGCGCATGTCCTCGGGCCGAAGCGCCGTAATGAACGACACCTGCAGCCCAACGTAGATCAACATCCCGATCACGACCGAGATGATGAGTGCGATAGGCACATAGCGACTCGGATTTCGGGTTTCACCGGCCAGCGCAATGGCTTGCTGGAAGCCGAAAAAGCTGAAGATGATACCGGCGGTCGCGACCGCCGTGAACACGCCGCTGACCGGCGTGCTGTGCACGTGCGAAACCATATTGTGCGGATGAAAAGAATACGCCATCAAGATGCCGATGGTGGCGATCGGAATGATCACCTTCCACCAAGTGGCGACGCTGTTTATGGCAATGACCCAGCGTACCGCAAGAAAGTTGAGCCCCACCGTCACGGCGAGCAAGAATGCCGCGATCGAAATGCCACGACCGGTCATCAGTCCGGAATGCGGATAAATGAGTCCCGGCAGATAGTTATTGGCGTAAGTCAGCACCGCACTGACCTCGACAGGCGGGACGGAGACAAATGCCAGAAACAGAATCCAAGTCCAGATTTTTCCGACAAAGTCGCCATGACTGACATGAGTCATGTGAACCAGGGCACCTGAGTTCGGGAACATGGTCGCGAGTTCAGCGAACACGAATGCCAGGAACAATATGGAAACGGCGCCAATGATCCAGGACCATACACTGCGCGGCCCCGCTTGCGTTGCCGCATGCAACGCGCCGAACAGCCACCCTGAGCCGATAATACTGCCGAGACTGGCGTACAGAAGGCCGATCAATCCTGCATCGCGTCTGAGCTTTGCGGGGCCTGCCATGAGTGCACCTCAAACTGATGGGTAGAGTTGCAAGCCATCATTCACGTCCGAACAAAAGAGACGCGAAGGACGATGAAACGTGCCGCGGCACACGAGTAGCGCCGTGCCGCCGCCGGCAAAACACCGGCGGCGGTACGGCGTGAGTGGATCACTCGCAGCTCAATGCGCCGTCGACGGCGCCGTGGACTTCAGCAAAGCGGCAGGCACCTGCTTGATGCCGAGATTGTAAGCCTCGAATCCCCAGACGTCGGCCGACTGAGCAATCTGCTTGTCGAGCGGCATATAAATGTGGCTGGTTGCTCCCGTCGTGTGCAGCAGGATCGGGTTGGCACAAGCCTGCGCATGCTGCAGCGCCGCGGTGAACTTGAACTCGTGCATCGGAACCACCCGGTCGTCGTCCCACGATGTCGTGATCAGCGTCGGCGGATAACACGTTCCTTGCTTGACGTTCTGCAGCGGCGAGTAGGCATACAGCCACTTGAATGCTTTAGGATTGCTCGAAAGGCCGTATTCCGGCGCCCAGAGTGCGCCGCCGGAGAAGTCCTGATAACGAAGCATATCGAGCACGCCATGCCCGATGTATGCCGCACCAAACAGCTTGGGCCTCTGGGTGATGGAAGCGCCGGTCAACAGCCCACCGTTCGAGTAGCCCTGGATACCCAGGTGCGCCGACGACGTATAGCCTTTCTTGATCAGGTACTTCGCCGCCCAAGCGAAATCGTTGAACACGTTCTGCTTGTTCCCCAACATGCCGGCCCGGTGCCACTTCTGTCCGTAGACGCCGCCTCCACGCAGATTGGGAACGGCATAGACGCCACCGAGCTCGAGCCAGACCGACAGCATGGGATTGAAGTACGGCGTGATGGTGATGTCGAACCCACCGTAACCATAAAGGACGGTCGGATTGAGTCCATCGCGCTTAACATTTCGGGCCGAGACGATGAACATCGGCACCCGGGTACCGTCTTTGGAGTGATAGAAGACCTGACGGACTTCGTAAGGTGCCGCCTTGAAATCGAGCTTCGGCTTGAACACCGTCGTTTCGGTACCGGTGCGCACCTCATAACGGTAGATACGCTCCGGATACAGAAACGAGGTAAAGCCGTAATAAATTGCTGGTGAATCCATGCGCGCGGACACCGCGGTGACCGTACCGAGTGTCGGCAGGGAGACCGCGCGCAGCTTCTTCCCGTTCAAGTCGTATAGACGCAACCGGCTGGTCGCCACAACCTCCGCATCGACCAACAGATGGCCGCCAGCGAGCGAGGCTCCCTGGATAACCCCTTTGCCTTGAGGCACCACGGTTCGCCAGTGGGCCGGAGCCGGCATGTTGAGATTTGCCGCTACGATGCGCCCCCGTGGCGCGTCCAGAGTTGTCTGCAGGTAAACAGTATGTGCGACGGTACGCACGAAGGCGTATTCGGCGTCGTTTTTCGTGTAGAGGGGCCGCAGACGTGCGGTCACATTCGGACGCAGCGGGTTACCGAGATTGGCAACGAAGAGTTCATTGTGCGTCGAAGTTCCGTTGACTAGCGTCACGAACAGATAGCGCCCGTTCTCGCTCACTTGGCCGTTGATGATCCAGTGCGGCAAGTCCGGTCGTCGGTAGATCAATTTATCATCGCGCTGCGGCGTGCCGAGCGCATGGAAGTAGAGCGCCTGATTTACTACGGCGTCGTTGATTCGGTCGTTCTTCGGCGGCTTCGGATAGCGCGAATAGAAAAATCCGTTATCTCCGTTCGTCCATGCAATATTCGAGAATTTTACCCAGTGCACCGCATCCGGCAGTGTCTTGCCGGTGGCCACATCCATGACGTGAACCGTCTGCCAATCGGAGCCGCCCTTGGACAATGCATAGGCGACATACCTTCCGTCCGGCGAGGGCTGGAAATCTGCCAAAGCGATCGATCCATTCGGCGAGAGCTTGTTCGGGTCAATCAGCACTCTCGGCTTCGCGGTCGGCGAATCCTGTACGTAGAGGACTGATTGATTCTGCAGACCGGAATTGCGTCGAAAGAAGATCCGGGATCCAGCAACCTGTACCGGCGTCGTCTCTTTGGCGTAATTTGCCAGCTGTGTGAGCCGCTGCTTGATCCAACCACGCACCGGGATTTTGGCGAGATAGGCATTCGTCAGCCGATTCTCCGCGTCCACCCAGCGATGGAGCGCTGCGCTCTTCATATTCTCCATCCACTGGTAGGGGGCAGGCACGCGCGTTCCGAAATATACGTCGACGGTCTTGTCTCGACGCGCATGCGGATAGTGCAGAGACGTTGGGTGAGTTGCGTGCGAACTCGAGCAGGCCGCGAGCAGCAACGTCAGAAAGGCGGCGGAAATCACAGCTTTCATTTAATGAGGTCCCCCAGATATCGGCTGTAAGCGGTCCATGATAGCACACGCCATTGGCGCATCCGCGCAGGGCGTGGAACGGGGATCCCTTCACATTGAACACGGCCACGAGGCGCATGAGTCCCACTAGACACAGGCGCAAGCTAACCGGAACTCCGATTCGATCCTGCGTCCGGCTTGGTAGACTACCTGCGTGCAGTTACATAGCGTGTACTCGGCGAACATCAATCCACGAGGCTTCGCATGAATTCCGAGGGCGCATTGCTGGCGGTCGATCAGGGCACGAGCTCAAGCCGAGCCATTGCGTTTTCGACCGCAGGCGAGATTCTCGAAGTCGCGCAATACCCCTTCGACCAGATTTATCCGCGCCCGGGCTGGGTCGAGCAGGACCCCGAGATCATCGTCGCAACCACCCTGAGCGCAATCCGCGAAGTGCTCGATCAGCTGACTCGGCGGGGCATCGCCGTCATCGCAATGGGGCTGACCAATCAACGGGAGACGACCGTCGCGTGGAATCGCCGCACAGGCGACGCTGTGTGCAATGCGATCAGCTGGCAAGACCGCAGAACGGCCGCCCGCTGCCGTCAACTCGCGGCTGCGGGCGAGGAAGAATGGCTCACGGCGCGAACCGGCCTTCGGCTGGATCCGTATTTTTCGGCAAGTAAGATGGGCTGGATCCTGCAGAACATCCCGGATGCTCGCGCGATGGCCAAGCGAGGCGAACTCGCGCTCGGTACCATTGACTCGTTTCTAATTGCGCGCCTGACGCGCCGGGCGGCTCATGTGAGCGATGCGTCCAATGCAAGCAGGACGGCGCTCTATGACATCCGCGCCGGTCGCTGGGATGCCGAACTCTGCGATTTGTTCGGCACACCAGTCGATTGTCTGGCCGAGGTGCGCGATAGTGCGGGCGAATTTGCCGTTACCGACCCTTCGATCCTCGGTACACGCATTCGGATCACCGGGGTTGCGGGCGACCAGCAAGCCGCCCTCATTGGCCAAGCGGGATTGCGCCAGGGTGACGTGAAGAGCACCTACGGGACCGGTGCTTTCCTGATGCTCAATACCGCGGATCGCCTCTTGCGATCGAACCGGCGGCTCTTGACGACAATTGCCTATCGGATCGCGGGCCACACGACGTATGCACTCGAGGGCTCGATTCTTTCAGCTGGCACGACCGTTCAGTGGTTGCGCGATGGCCTGGGACTATTCGAGCATGCCGAGGACATCGAGCAGTTGGCGAATTCGGTACCCGATAGCGGCGGGGTGTATCTCGTCCCGGCGTTCACGGGACTCGGAGCGCCATATTGGGAACTCGAAGCACGCGGGGCCATCGTGGGCCTGACGCGTTCGAGCAGCCGCGCGCACGTGGCGCGCGCCGCCCTGGACAGCGTAGCCTTCCAGACGTGGGATCTTCTCGACGCCATGAGCGACGACGGCGTGGCTCCTTCGGTGCTGAGGGTTGATGGCGGAATGTCTAGAAATTCACTGCTGATGCAGCGGCTTGCAGACATTCTTGATATGCCGATCCAGCGGCCGCACATCGTCGAGGCAACCGCCTGGGGTGCCGCGTGCCTCGCTGGACTTGGGGCTGGAATCTATCAGTCTCTGGATGATACGGTCGCCCTGTGGCGCGCCGAGACTTCGTTCGAGCCGAAACTCGATACGCATTGCCGACAACTCGCACTCGACGGATGGCACTGTGCACTGCGCGCCGTCACCCTTGCGAAGCCGTGAGCGCCCCCACTCACTACCGCGCGGCGGGAGTTTCCTGTAACGTGGTCGGCGTTGAGTCGCCGAACCACTGCTCAATTCGCTGGACGTAGAAATCGCTGACGTATAGACCGAGCTTGCTGCGACGCCACAGCACGTCATCGGCACCACGCGCCCATTCCATGTCGCGCAGATACTGCAGCTCCGCCTCATACAATTCCGGGGCCACCTGCTCGCCGAGATCTGCCCCGCTATGTGCCGAAGCCATGATGCGTTCGATCCTCGTACCGTAGGCTTTGCACATTCTGCGAATCATCGACGGCGGCGCGAAAGAATACCGCGCCACCTGCTGGGCCGAGAATCCCTCGATGTCTCTGTTGGGCAAGTCTCCTCCCGGAAGGGTGGCTGTTGCGGTCCACGAATTCCGTGTAAGTCCGAGCTTCGGCAACAGCTGCTCGAGTGCATGTTCCGCAAGTCGGCGGTAAGTCGTCAGTTTGCCACCGAACACAGAGAGAATCGGTGGCAAATTATCGCGTGCGTCAAGATCAAACACGTAGTCACGCGTCACGGTCGAGGCGTTTACGCTGCCATCGTCATACAGCGGACGCACTCCGGCGTAACGCCAAACCGTCCGCTTTACGTTGGGCGCATAGCGAAAATATTGCGCAGCGGTTCGACACAGGTAGTCCAGTTCCTTCGAGCTCGGAGCCACTTTGTCCGGATCACCGTCGTACGGCTCGTCCGTTGTACCGATCAGTGTGAATTCGCCCTGGTACGGAATGGTGAAGATGACTCGTCCGTCGATGCCTTGAAGTGTATAGGCGTGCGTACCCGCATACAGGCGGGGCACCACCATGTGACTTCCCTTGACGAGCCGAAGCGTTCGGTGGTGCGAAATGCCGGCACGCCCAAGGACTGCCTCAACCCAGGGCCCGGCCGCGTTGATCAGTGCGCGAGCGCATATGCACTGCTGCGCCCCTTGGCGGGACTCGACTTCGACACGCCACAGGGCAGACTCGCGTGAGGCGCCGATGAGCGTCCATCCAGTCATAATATGCGCGCCGCGCTCTCGGGCATCGACGGCGTTTAAAACCACGAGTCGCGCATCATCGACAGCGCAATCCGAGTATTCGAATGCGACTTTAATGCGCTCATGCAACGGACTGAGGGCTGGGTTACGCGCCCGCCGCAGCGTGCGCGTCGGCTGCAGAAATCTGCGTGTACCGATATGATCGTACAAAAAAAGTCCGGCACGCAGCATCCACGCCGGACGCATGCCCGCGCGTACAGGAAGCACGAATCGCAGCGGGTATACGATATGCGGCGCGGCCGCCCAGAGTACTTCACGCTCATTCAGGCTCTCGCGGACCAACCTGAATTCGCTATGTTCGAGATAACGCAGCCCCCCGTGGATGAGCTTCGATGACGCCGAAGACGTTGCAGCCGCCAAATCGTTTCGTTCGACCAGCAGCACCGAAAGTCCACGTCCGGCTGCATCTCGCGCGATGCCCACTCCATTCACGCCGCCACCCACAACAGCCAGGTCGTAGATCGCATCATTCCGGGGTGCTTCAGTCGTTTGCACAGGCCACTCTCCGAGGGCGCCGGTTGGCACGGCAGGGCACATGATAGAGCCAGCAGCACAATGGATGCGACGGCCACTTGCCGCCAAAGTGCGCCGTTAGTCGGGCACTGGCGCGGGCATATGTGGTTTCGCGGTCGCCGTGGCGCCGAGCGAGGCCGCAACCACAAGGAGGATTGCAGCCCACTGCGCCCCCGTGAGCGTCTCGCCCAAGAAGGTCAATCCGGAGAGCGCCGCGACAGCCGGCTCGAGACTCATCAGCACGCCGAAGGTACGGGTCGGCAGGCGCGTGAGCGCAGTCATCTCCAGCGTGTATGGCAGCGCCGTCGAAAGCACGGCAACAGCGAGGCCGGGCAATAAAACGTTAAGAGTAAACAGGTGCGGCGACGCGTGCAACACACCGAACGGGACGACCAGCACGGCAGAGATGATGCTGCCGAGCGCCACGCCTTGCGTGCCCAGGTGATAGCCGACCTTCTGGCCAAAGACGATATAGAGGGCCCAGCAGCCGCCTGCCCCCAGAGCGAACAGAGCGCCGACGATATTCGCCTGGCGCACTTGCGAGAATACCGGCAGGAGAAGGCCGAAACCCACCGCAGCGATCAGAATCCACAGAAAATCAACTGGGTGACGCGAAGAGAGTACTGCGACCACGAGCGGCCCGAGAAATTCGATCGCCACCGCGACACCGACCGGCAGGCGGTCTAGTGCCTGGTAATAGAGGAAATTCATCGTTCCGAGTGCCAAGCCATACACGATAAGCGGCGCCAGCGATCGCCGGGTCAGTCGTGCCCGCCAGGGACGCAGGAAGGCACACAGAATCAGGGTACCGAAGCCGATGCGTACCGTGACTATTCCGACGGGCCCGGCGATCGGAAACAACGATTTTGCGAGCGATGCTCCGCTCTGGACCGACACCATGGCCGCCACCACCGCGGCAATGGGCAGAAGAGAAGAAAGTGATCGGCGATGCGATTGCACGTTGGAATTGTACTGTGAGGAGCAGGCAACACGCGAGTCATTGCGATGCACGTCGAAGCGACGCGTGGTCGCAGCTTCCCTGCTAAGCAGTAGTATTCAGATTTTACCTCCATGAAAGCGCTTTAAAAGTAGCGCCACAGGTTCCGTGCTCTTTACATGCGCATGTGGAGCGGTCCAACGAGAACCTGATGCCGGAAAATTCACACTGACGGCTGCATGGGCAAATCTGAACTAAAAATTTAATGCGCATTTTCGCGCCTTCTTCAAGGCGCGCCGCGGCGAGACGCCGAAGAGCAATTGATCGTCGACTTTACTCCACCGCAACTGGAGTGATGATTCGGAACCAATTCGAATTGTGTCGAACCGACCAGCCGTTCGAAATTTCACTGATACACGGATGCGCTGATTACCAGCACCCACCCCAGGAAACGCTGATGACCACCCCACTCAGTGCAGATTCTGCGCCGGTTCGCCCGGACATTCGTACGATAACTGCGGCAACTGCGTCGCCGCTCGCTGACCCTCGTCGATGGCTTGGTTGATTGTGCTCCAGATCTGCCCGGACTCTGCGCAATGCTCGCCATACTCGAACAGCTGATGCATGTTTTCGTATTTGAAATCGAGCGAGCCTTCAAATGGGTAGGTCATCGGCAGATAGGTGAAGCGGAAGCGCATTCCGAAATGTCGGGCGAACACCGCGGCAAGGACCAGAGCCCGTCGGGACGCGTGCATTAACGCCGCTGAGAAGCTTCGGGAGAGGACCGCCATCGGTTCCGGGAGTGTCGTTCTTGGGTACGTACTCAGCTGCCCGTTGACTATGACGTACACTTTCGCCCCCTCCAGTTGCGGCAGATGCAGCGGCATGACGTCGGCGATGTTTGACGCGACGAAAAATGGCAGCGTAGTACCGCCATCTACATGCATCTCCTCGTACGTCCTTCCACCACCCTGCACCCGGATCATAACGGGCGGGAACACGCCGGGAATACTCGCGGACGCAACCAGGACTTTGACGAATAGTTTGCGCGCGGCCAGACCACCGTGTTGAGCAATGAGACCCATGTTCCAGATCACGGTTTCCTGCTTGTCGAGGTCTGTCGTCGCCACCAGCAGCATGCGGCCTTTGCGTGACTGTGCAGCCACCGCCCTGATCATGCGCCGAGTTACGAAGTGATCGACCATGGCAACCAGCGGGCCGCGACTATATATGCCTGGGCGAAACAAGAACTCCAACCATGGGCGCCACTGCAGTAGATGGTCGGTTCGGTTGCTGTCAAATGCGTCTTTCATTTCCGCGTCCCAGGACGGCCCTAGAAACGCGAACGGCGCGAGCAGCGCTCCGGCGCTGACGCCGGTTACCACCTGAAAGTCGGTCCGCTGCCCGACACGCGCCAGTCCGTAGAGCACGCCGGCACCAAAAGCTCCGCCCGCACCCCCTCCCGATAGAGCCAGAAGGCGAATCGGGCCATGCGCTACGGCACTGAGGTTGCGCACAGTGCGGTCCAGGTGCGCGACAACGTAGTCACGATCGCTGCTGAGGAAACGTATGTCGCGCGGAAATCCCGGTGGCGAGACTTGGTCGATCAGCTTCGGTGGTGCCGGCAAGCGGGGGGTGACACACGCGCTCAGCACGCTCAAGAGCAGCAACCCGAGCAGTGCGCGTACGGAACTTCGCCTTGGCGAAAATGTCATCCGGCTCGTGCGGTCGGGCATTCTGAGCAACGATCCAAACATCCCTCGAGACATAGTACCATCGGCCCCAGGGGATCGTCCGCCGACGGGGATCCCTGGTCGGTTTCAATGGAATAGTCACACAGTGAGGCTCAACAATGGCAAAAGTGCCGGTGGCCCTGCGAAGACCACGCTTCATTGGATTTGCGCTCCTCGCGCTGCTGCTGTGCGGCTGCCCCTTGGTCTATGGACTGGTCTTGGGCGTCCCGCAGTGGAACAGCGCATTTCAGGGCGCACTTCAGCCGCTGATCACAGCCTACGACGGCTGGTCAGTCACTCTCGGTATCGTCGGGGTAGGCGCACTCCTGGTCGGCGGCGCGCTGGTGCTGGGGTGGCGCCGAGCAACGTTCGACTACGTCCTGCTGGCACTCGGCTTTCTCGGCGTGCTGATTTTTATCTGGTTGGGACTGCCGTCCTCGGTTGCAACGATGGTGAATGCCGCGGTCAGCCTCTTGGTGGTTGGTCTGTGCGCACTGCTGGTAGTGACAGTATTCTTAAGAGCTGTTCGGGAGCGTCTCAACCGACGGTATCAGGCCTAGTCAGCCTCCCCGGGGTTGGGAACGGGGTACGATCAGCATCACCGGGCTGCGGTAGATTTTGGGCTCTTGGCCCGAATTCCAGCCTGGAGCGGATTCACTCACTGAGCGCAGGCGACAGGATGGTCGGTGGTCTCCAATGGCGCCATGCGGAGATTGCAAGGCGGATACCGCGCTTCGTTGCCCAAGTTACACCACTCCCGGGGTACGATCATGGACTCCTCTGCCGTCACTGATTCCGTATTCTACCGGCGACTCTTCGCGGTCGGGGCGGCGGCCGTGTTCGGATATTTGCTGCTTGAGATTCTGGTACCGCTGAAGGACGCGCTTGGCTGGGGCACTGTACTGGCATTCTTGCTTCACCCCCTGCATAAGCGGTTGACCGGCATCTTCAAGGGACGAACCGCACTATCGGCGGGGATTTTGACGGTGGCGACGCCGTTCATGGTTCTGGCACCGGTATCGTTACTGTCCGTCATTTTCTTTGAGCAGGCGATGGGCTTGCTGCGTTACCTGCGAACGCATCCCTTTATTGGCTTCCCGGCTCTCCTTGCACGGCTCGAGCAGCATCCTTGGTTTGGCGCTTCGATTCACTGGCTTGGCCGGTATTTACCCGCCGGGACGCTGAACGTGCACGAGTGGATCTCCACTGCCACTGCCGGCATCCTGCATTCCGCCGCCGCAGCAAGCGGTAACGTTGCCTTTGTCCTGTTCGGAACCGTGATCAGCTTCTTCATGATGCTGTTCCTTCTGTTCTTCCTGCTTCGCGACGGAGAATCGTATCTCCGCCAGAGCGTGGCGCTCGTGCCCCTGCCAGCCGAACGGCGCGGATCGCTACTGAAATATCTGGGTGACGTGACACGAGCCGTCGTGTACGGCTCGACGGTGACCGCGATCGTCCAAGGGCTGTTCGTCGCCGGCGGCTTTGCTATTGCCGGCCTCCCCTCGCCGATGGTGTTCGGCGTTGTCGCGATGATCACAGCCTTGCTTCCAGCCGGCGCAACGGTCGTGCTCGTACCTGCCGTCTTGTATCTCGCCCTGCAGGCACACTGGGGCGCCGCTTTGTTCCTTGCGCTGTGGAGCGCCGGCCTCGGCTTGGTCGAGAATATCGTGCGCCCGTTGCTCACCGCGCATCGCGCCAAAGTGTCTACTCTGGCGGTATTCGTCGGCGCAGTCGGGGGCGTCACCGCGTTCGGAATTCTAGGGTTGATCCTGGGACCCGTGCTGCTCAGCTTCATTGTCGCTGTGGTGCGTTTTCTGACGGAACAGCAACCGCTCGCCGTCAGCCGAAGCCCCGAGGAAGCGCCAACCTTGAAATGATCACCGGCACGGTGTCGCCGCTGTAGTCGATGAACAGATTCTCCCCGGCCCGACGCGTCTGGCACATCGAGCGGGCGCGACCCTCGAAAAAGGCGCTGGAGCGCCAACAGAACTGGCTGTACCGGTAGGTCCACTCAACCTGCGCGGCACGGCACTCCTCCCAGAGCAGCTGCGGCGTCACCCCGTCGCGCTTGAGCTCGTGGTGCACGTACGCGCAGTCGGCGTGCGTGTATTGCTCGAGCTTGAGGACCTGGGGGAACAGCCGCCGTTCGAGGGTGGCATCATCGAACTCCTCGGGCAGCGGCCAGCTCAGGCCTTGCTCGCCCGCCCGCTGCACGTACTTGCCCAGCGCGCCCTTGGACAGGCCCGTGGCCGCCGGGGTCTGCTCGTGACCCGGTCGCGCCCTGGACTTCAAGCGCAGGACTTCTTTGATGTCGCGCATGGCACTCCGCTTGGCGGGCATCGGCTCTCCCCGAGGGCAAATCAGGCAGCTTAGCCAGCGCTCTGGGGTCCAGCGCAGACCGGGCGGGATCGTTCCGGGTCAACGTGACCGGCCATTCCGGGCGCAAGCCAAAAATCGGTCACCTTCCAGCGGAATGAGCGGCTACGTTCGGCCGGAATATGCACGGATGGTGGAAAGAGCCGCGCGCATCAACTGATCTACTTGAAGTTCGCCATGAGCAGCGGCGAGCAAGCCGGTAAGAGCCCCATTAATTGCGGAGACACAGCACACTCGAAGTCCACGGCAATGGCAAGTTTGTCTCGACGAGCCAGCGTAATCTCGCCGCAACGGCTACAGGCGTTGAGCGCAACACGGCCTTATGAGCTCAGCCAATAGTGTCTGCGCCACCACAAACACGATTGCATCATCCAGACCACCGGTCTGCTGGCGGGCGAGGAAGTCGGGACGAGGTGTCAACGCCTCGCAATCCGCACCGTTGTGGTGTCTGTATCAAAAACACGAAGCAGCGCAGGGAACATTAAGTGAAAGCAATTCGGAATTCTTCTGCAGGCGCAACACGCGGCTGGCGGCACGTTGCGTACCTGCTACAGGCGATGTTCCTGCTGGTTGCGCTGAACGGATGTGGCGGCTCCGCAGTCACTCTCCCGTCCATGCCGCCAACCGCCACATCTGCACAGACGTTCTCACTTTCCGTCAGCATCACCGGCAATGGCACAGTAATGTCCAATCCGAGCGGCGTCAATTGCGACAATTCCTGCGACGGCTCGTTCAGTTCCGGCAGCCAAGTGACGTTGCAGGCAACCCCAGCAGCTGGCTACGTCTTCACCGGCTGGTCGGGAGCCTGCAGCGGGTCATCTGCGAGCTGCATCGTGACGATGAGTCAGGATCAGTCCGTCTCGGCAGTCTTCTCGATTCAGTCCGGGGGCGTCGCCGTCGTGTCCGGAAAGCTCGTCGTCCTTGGGACCAATGCGCCGTTTATCGCCAGAGGATTCAATACCAACGGAGTGCTCTACCCCACCCAGTATGCGAGTACGCTGTGCCCTCTGTCTGACCCGCTGAATGCAACGACTATCCAGTGGCTTGAGGATGCGCAAGCGGCTCTCACGGCCCCGCCGCTACCCGGTCTCGCCTACAACGCGTCTTTCCAGGCCATGGTGCAGGACTGGCACGCAAACACGGTTCGTATCCACGTCAGCCAGGGTGCGCTGCAATACGAATATGAACACGGTCTGTCGAACTACACGGATATGGCCCGCAACGTCATCGCGCAGGCTCGCGCCGCCGGTCTCGTCGTCATCATCGATATGCAGCCCGAGAAGTACGGCTGCACTCCCAACCAAAACGGATCGATCCAGAAGCTACCCGACATCAACACCGAGCAGGCGTGGAAGCAGATCCTAAGCCCTGAGCTGACCGATGACATGGGTGTGATGCTCGAAATATTCAACGAGCCCTCAGCGCAACTCGCTTGCAATTCAGGTACCTACACCCAGCCCGACTGGACTACCTGGGAAACCGGCTGCGGATCGGAGCCAGATCAGGGCATGCTCACCGTGGGCCAATATGTCCGTTCTCTGGCTCCCAATAATGTGCTTCTCTTCAATGGGCAGGGTGTCGACTTCGGCTTCGATGGATTTGCGGTTCCTGCTGACATGCCTTCCAACTCGGCATTCACGGTTCACCCCTTCAGCTATGTAGAGAGCAGCAGCGAAAGCGCAAGCGTCAGCACTTGGGATGCCTGGTTTGGAAACTTCGAGCAGAGTGGTCATGCCGTCATTGTTACAGCCTGGGATGAAGACTTTGAATGCCCCAGCGATCCTAACCAGACCATCACCGACGAATTCATCGAGACCTACCTTCCCCAGCACTCCATAGGAGTAATCGGCTACGCATGGGACGGGCCTTACTTTGGTGGCGGCTATCTGGTCAATAGCTACAACTACACCGGGAACACCGCGAACTACCAACTTGTCGACCCTGACAGCTCGGGTTGTGACCAGAACGGCGCGAGAGAATTGCAGCAGCTATTCCGGAGTCAGGCCGGGATCAATTGATTCTGTGTGTCTGGACATATAAGCCGACACGTCTGGGCTCATCAAATCAAGGATTGTTCTGCTCGCGCGACCATAAGGTGTGGCAAGGTGCCCCCTTAAGACAAGACTTTCCCGCGGCCGGTCCTCTCAAATTCAGCGATGCTCGAAATCCTAGCGAAAATCACGTCGGTCGCGTCGGGCTGGCGATAGTTACTCAGAGCGACTCACCGTGTGTGGGTTTGCGCATAAGTTGAGAGCTACGAGCGTTTAAAATCAATGGCTTATGCACGTGCGGACACCATAAGCTGAGACTAATTCACCCCATAAGCTGAGATTTTCGCCATCAATTTACGCATAA
>JAPTUI010000031.1 GCA_028067895.1 Pseudomonadota bacterium
GGTGAATGAGCTCATTGCCGAGCGCTTCGCTGCGCAGCAATACAACGTGTACGTCTATTACGCTTCGGATGGCGACAACGCCGCGAGTGATGCCGCCGCGGCGCGCGAGGCGCTCGGCGCGCTCGTGCCACAGACGTGCTTCTGCGGCTACGTCGAGGTTGCTGCCGGCATGTCGCGCCATCTGGAGACCGAGACTGGTCGGCTTTTCGGCGAGCGGGCCGCGGCCGGAGGTGCCGTCGAGAGCTGCGTGCTCAGCGGTTTCGAGGACATCTGGGCGGCGCTGCGCACCTTCTTCACCGCGCAGGAGCGCGCTGCGGAGGATGCGTGAGCGGCGAATGGCGCACCCTCGTGCCGCGCATCGAGCAGCTGGCTCGCAGCCTCGGGCTCGATTTCCACCCGGTCGAATTCGAGGCCGTGCCGGACTCGTTCATGATGGAGATTGCCGTGTACGGCCTGCCGGTGCGCATGCCGCACTGGTCGTTCGGGGTCCGCTACATCTATCAGCTCATCCAGCGGCACATGGGTCACTCGCGGCTGTTCGAAGTGGTCTTCCCCGGCAATCCCGGGCATGCCTATCTCTGCGCCGGCAACGGCCTCGCGGAGAATGTGCTGGTCTGCGCCCATGTGCTCGGACACGCGGACTTCTCGCGCAACAACCTGCTGTTCCAGCGCTGCCAGGGGCAGGTGAGTGAGCGGATCGTCGAGCACGCCGCACAGCATGCCCGGCAGATCCAGCAGGCGATCGAGACGCACGGTCTGGAACGCGTCGAGGCCGCGCTCGATGCGGCACTCGCGCTCGAGCAGCACATCGACGTCGATCAGCCGCTGCGCCGCCCGCCATATCCTCAGTACCTAGAGCCGGGCAAGGCGCTCGCGGACGACGCGTTCCGCCGGCGCTTCGCGGCGCTGGAGCCAGTGGCTCCCGTGGCAGGTCTCACCACGCCGCAGCGCGCGCCGCTGCCGCCGCACCCGGAGCGGGATCTGCTCTGGTTCGTGGCGCAATACGCCCCGGAGATGGAAAGCTGGGAGCGCGACATCTTCCTCGCGGTGCGCGAGGAGTCGTTCTATTTCCATCCGGTGTTCGCGACTCAGATCATGAACGAAGGCTGGGCGTCCTATTGGCATGCGCGGTTGCTGCGCGAGGCGGATTTCATTCCGCAGCAGGCCTATCTCGATGCCATTCGGTGCCACTCCGAAGTGGTCCGGCCGGTGGCGGCCGATGCCCAGGTGGCCCTCAGCGTGAATCCCTATCACCTGGGCTTCTCGCTCTGGGAGCGCATCGTGGCGCAGCGCGGCCTCGAGGTCGCATTCGCCATCCGTGCCGAGGATGACGACTTCGCCTTCATCCGCAATCACCTCAGCCGGGACCTCGCCGAGGAACTCGGCCTGTTCCGCTACCGCGCGCGCGACGGCAAGGTGACCGTGCTGGAGGCGGATCTCGATGCGCTGCACGAGGCCATCCTCGCGCCCAAATACAACTTCGGTGCGCCCGCGGTGTTGGTCCGGCGGGTGTGTGCGGACGGCACGCTCGAGCTCGAGCACGATCACCGGCTCGACGGGCGTGGTCTTGATCTGCAGCGCAGCCGCAAAGTGCTGGAGTATCTGCAGCGCCTCTGGCGCCGGCCCGTGCGGCTCGTGACGGTCGATGAAGACGGGGCGGATCTGGAGTTGTCCGTCTCTTGAGCGCAGCGCTGCTTTGCGCCCCGCGCTGCCCCGGAGTACCCTTTGTGATCTCACACCGTGCTCGGATGGGGCGTGCCGCGTGGACCCGACGTGCATTCGCAACATCGCGCTCACCGGCGCGGCCGGCGCCGGCAAGACGCTGCTCGCCGAAGCGCTGCTGCTCGAGGCCGGAGCGATTCGCGCCAAGGGAAGCATCGAGCGGGGCTCCACCGTGTCGGATTTCGATCCCCAGGAGCGCACGCTCGGGCACTCGCTCGAACCGGCGCTGCTCACGTTCGAGCATGCCGGCACGCGGCTGCATCTGCTCGACACGCCGGGCTACACGGATTTTCTCCCCCGGACATTCGCGGTGCTGGAAGCCGTCGAAGCCGTCGCCGTGGTGGTGAGCGCGGTCACGGGTCCGGATGCCGTGACGCAGCGGCTGATGAGTTTCGCGCATGAGCGGGGCCTCGCCCGGCTGCTGATCATCAATAAGATCGACAGCCGGGACGCAGACTGTGCGGGCGTACTGGCGCGCCTGCGCGAGGCATTCGGGCCGGAGTGCCTGCCGGTCAACCTGCCGGCCGAGCACGGGGCTGCGGTGCGTGACTGCTTCTTCGACCCGCAGGAGGCGCCGGTCGAGTTTTCCACCCTTGAGGCGGCGCGCACGGCCCTCGTCGATCAGGTCGTCGAACTCGACGAGCGGCTGATGGAGCTGTACTTGGAGCAGGGCGAGACGCTCTCGCCCGAGCAGCTGCACGAGCCGTTCGAGCAGGCGCTGCGGGAGGGGCACCTGGTGCCGGTGTGCTTCGTGTCCGCGGAGACCGGCGCGGGTGTCGGGGCGCTGCTGACGGTCGTCGAGCGGCTGATGCCTCATCCGGCCGAAGGCAACCCGCCTCCTTTTCTGGCCGGTGCGGGTGGCGCTGCTCGCCGCGTCGAAGTTCGGCCCGACCCGCAGCGGCACGTCATCGCGCATGTCTTCCGGGTGACGATCGATCCGTACGTGGGCAAGCTGGCGTGCCTGCGGGTGCATCAGGGCACGATCCGGCCGGGCGCACCGCTCTACGTGGGCGATGCACGCAAGCCCTTCAAAGTGACACATCTGTACCGCTTGCTCGGCAAGGACAGTGTGGAGATTCCCCAGGCCATCCCGGGGGATATCTGCGCGCTCGCCAAAGTCGAGGAGCTGCATCGCGATGCGGTGCTGCACGACTCGCACGAGGAGGATCACTATCATCTCGCGCCGGTGCTCCTGCCGCCCTCGATGCTCGGCCTGGCGATCGAGCCGCAGCGGCGCGGCGATGAGCAGCGGCTCGCCGACGCGCTGCACAAGCTCACGGCAGAAGACCCGGGGGTGCGCATCGAACAACACGCCGCGGTCAACGAAACGGTGTTGTACGGCACCGGCGAGATGCATCTGCGGGTGCTGCTCGAACGTATGCGCGAGCGCTACGGCGTCGAGGTGCGCACCCATCCGCCGAGCATTCCGTATCGCGAGACCATCACGCGGGCGGCCGACGGCCACAGCCGCCACAAGAAGCAGACCGGCGGGGCCGGGCAATTCGGCGAGGTGTACCTGCGCGTCGAGGCGCTCGAGCGCGGCGCGGGCTTCGAGTTCGTCGATGCGGTCGCAGGCGGAGCGATCCCGGGCCAATTCATTCCCGCGGTGGAGAAAGGCGTACGCCAGGTGCTCCTCGAGGGCGCACTCGCCGGCTTCCCGCTGCAGGACGTGCGCGTCACGGTGTACGACGGGAAGCACCATCCCGTCGATTCCAAGGAGGTGGCCTTCGTGTCGGCGGGCCGCAAGGCCTTTCTCGATGCGCTCGGCAAGGCCAATCCGATCGTGCTCGAGCCGATCGTGCATCTGGAGGTGACCGCACCGGCCAATGCGATCGGGGACATCACCGGCGATCTGGCCACGCGCCGGGCGCGGGTCAACGGCAATCAAGAGCTGCCCGGGCGCCGCGCGAGCGTCTCGGCCCTGGTGCCGCTGGCCGAGATCAGTGAGTACCCCTCGCGCCTGAAGTCCCTCACCGGTGGACAGGGCAGCTACGTGATGGCGCTCAGCCACTACGATCCGGTGCCGCCGCGGCGCCAGCAGGAGCTCATCGAGGCGTACCGGCCGCGCGCCGAAGCCGACTGACCTCCAGAGCCTCAGCCGTGGTGGAAGCGGCCCTCGGCCTGCTGGGGCCGGGCAGGCGGGTTCGCCTCGAGTTCTGCGATCACGCTGCGCAGGTCGGCGAGCAGCAGGTCCGCCATGTCTCGCGAGAACCCCTCGCGGACCACGATTCGCAGCACCGCAATGGTCTCGGCGCCCTGGGGCATCGTGTAGGCCGGCACCTGCCAGCCATGGGTCCGCAGACGTTCGGAGACATCGTACACGGAGAAGCGCGAAGTCTCTTTCAGGCGAAAGGCAAAAACCGGTATCTGCGAGCCGTCGCTGAGCAGAGCGAAGGGCCCGAGCGCAGCGATTTGTGTGGCGAGTCCGGTGGCCACCGAGCACAGGGTGCGCATGATGCGCGTGTAGCCGTCGCGTCCGAGGCGCAGGAAGTTGTAGTACTGCCCGACGATCTGGTTGCCCGGACGGGAGAAGTTCAGGGTGAAGGTCGGCATGTCGCCGCCGAGATAATTGACGTGAAAAATCAGCTCCTCAGGCAGGTGTGCCTTGCCGCGCCACAGAGCCCAGCCGACACCGGGGTACACCAAGCCGTACTTGTGGCCCGAGGTGTTGATCGATACGACATTGGGCAGGCGAAAGTCCCAGCGCAGTTGCGGATGTATGAAGGGTGCGACGAAGCCGCCGCTCGCCGCATCGACGTGCAGCGGCACTGCGAGGCCGCGGGCGGCATTGTGTGCCACCAGCGCATCGTGGATGGCCTCGATCGGCTCGAACTCCCCGGTGAAGGTCGTGCCGAGGATCGCCACTGCGCCGATGGTGTTCTCGTCGCAGCGCGCCACCACCTCATCGGGTGTGATGACGTAACGGTCGGGGCGCATCGGGATGTAGCGCGGCTCGACTTCCCAGTACCGACAGAATTTCTCCCACACCACCTGCACATTCGAACCCAGCACCAGATTGGGCGTCGCGGCACTGCGGCCGGCGGCCTTTCGGCGCGCCTTCCAGCGCCACTTCAGCGCCATGCCGGCGAGCATCACCGCCTCGCTCGAGCCGATCGCAGACACGCCGACCGGAGATTCGTGTTCTGGGGCATGGAACAGCCGTGCGATCATGTTCACGCAGCGCGTCTCGAGTTCCGCGGTGCGTGGATACTCGTCCTTGTCGATCATGTTCTTATCGAACGTCTCGCTCATCAGCCGAGCGGCCTCAGGTTCCATCCACGTCGTGACGAAGGTCGCGAGGTTCAGCCGGGCGTTGCCGTCGAGCATCAGCTCATCGTGGACGAGCTGATAGGCGGTGCGCGGGCTCATCTCGTGTTGCGGCAGACGGTACTTCGGCGCCGGCTCAGACATGGTGCGCGAGCCGTAGGTCGGGGCCAGGTCGGCGTCGGGAACGAGGGTTTTAATCATGGGCGTGCCTCCTCTGCGACGATGTGCGTGAACGGCCGGGCCAGCGGCGCGGGCGCTATCCGGCGGTGCAGCGCCGGTGAATTACTTCAGGACGAACTGTCCGCGTTCGTCGAACGGCAAAGCGCGTAGCAGCCCGCGGGCCAGCTCGACCTTGCCGCGCAGCCGGTACTGTACCGGGTGAGCGCGACCTCCGCCGAAGAGCGAGAACAGAGCGCCGGCCATGTTCGCGGTGACTTCGGTGTTGAATTCCGCGGTACCGTGCGGCGGCACCGTGAAGCGCCGTGCGCTGTGCCCGTCGGCCACCCGGTGACCGTTCAGCGACAGGCTGTACCGAAGCGACTCGATCGGCAGGCTGATGCCGTTGGGATTGCGGACCCGCAGGCGCACCCTCAGTTGCTGCTGCCAAAAGTCCGCGCGCAGCACCTGCACGCCGAGCACGCGCAGGTGCGGGGCGTGCAGATTAGGGGTGAGCCATGCGCACCCGCTGAGGAGGGTCGCGAGCAGCACCGGCGCGAGCCGCCATGCGTGGCGCGCCATGGGGCGTTCAACTGGCATAGGAGCGGCGCATCACCCCGCCGTGCTCGGGACTGCCGCCACCGGTGGCGATGGGCTCGGCGAGCGCCGCAGGCGGCGCGCGGCCGAGCTGCTCGTACAGGCGGCTCAGCTGGCGGCGAAACAGCGCATCGAACTGACCGACCGCCTCGGCGGGATTGTAGTCCCCGAACCACCAGAACCAGTCCGAGCTTTCGCACAGCGCCAGCTGGCGCTCCGCGGCGCGCTGCGCCTGCGCATCGAGCGCACCGCTCGCCATGACCGCATCGAAGGCGATCTTCGCCTCGCACAGCAAGTCCCACGCACGGTTCTTGGCCGGATCGCCCATCCAGGTGGTGAGCGTGCCATGCACCCAGCTGCCGGCCATCAGTTGCGGCAGGGTGATCGGCATCAGGCCGCGCGAGACGCAGTCCCCGAGCGTC
>JAPTUI010000681.1 GCA_028067895.1 Pseudomonadota bacterium
TGCGCCCAGGGAACATCGGTCTTGTCGACGAGCTCGATCAGTACTTCATCGTGCTCGACCGATGGAAAGAGCTCACCGATGCCGGGGGCTTTGAGCGCGAAGCCAATGAAACGATCAGCGAGTATGTCACCGGGCGCCGCTCAAAGTCGCGCCACGGCGCTGTGGCGGCGACGATCTCGGTCTTCAACCGCTTCAGCGAAGAGTGTCTCGATCCCGACCGAGCTGCCCGCGCGACGCGCGACCGCGTCCTGAGGAAGCTCCTCCGCATGTACGCCGCGTATCGCAACCTTGGGGTAACCGATCTCTCCCTCCTTCAGCAGGCGGCCCTCGAGCACTGCCGCGCGGGCGACGGTACCACCGATGTGCTGCGGCACGTGATCGTTGATGAATACCAGGACACCAACCACGTCCAGGAGTCAATCTTCTTCCACTTGGCGGCCGGCCATCGGAACCTTTGTGTCGTTGGCGATGACGACCAGGCGCTGTACCGGTTCCGCGGGTCGACCGTCGAGAACCTCGTGGAGTTCGAGGATCGCTGCCGTGAGAAGCTCGGTTTGGCTCCGCACGCCATCAATCTCGGGACGAACTATCGGTCCCGGCGCGCGATCGTGAAGTTCTACTCCGATTTCATCAGGCACCCCCACTTCGACTGGAGCAAGGGGCGCGGTAAGAAGGGCGCCTACCGCGTCGAAAGCAAGAAGATCGCTGCTCACAGCCAGGACAACACGCCAGCGGTCGTTGCAAGCGCGCCCGCGCACCCAGACGACGTCTGTGGCGAGGTGGCCGGGCTCGTCCGCCGATTGCTCGACCAGGGAAAACTGTCTGATCCGAATCAGGTCGCGTTCCTCTATCCCAGCCTGAAGAGCGAGCAGGTCAGACGGATGATCGCCGCCCTGGAGAAGAATGGGCTCGAGGTCTACGCACCTCGCGCCGGCCAGTTCCTCGACGTCCCCGAGGTGCTTGACATGCTGGGCGTGCTCTTGGTCCTTTTCGGGAGTCCCGCTGGCGCAGCGGCAAGCCCTGGGATGGAGCAATTCTTCGACTGGGTCAAGCGAGCGCACGGGCGCGGAAAGGCGATCGTGCGCGAGGATCGGTCGCTTGCGGCGTTCATCAAAGAGCGCCAGGAACAGATGGAACGGGCGATCGCCGATCGCAAGCTTCTTGTGGCCACTGTAGGTGAGGAGAATCTCCACGACCAGATTACCGAACCGGTGGTGGCGCGCATCGTCGCGGTGAAGAAGCTGTCGCCACGCGCGACGGGCTACCTGCGGCGTCGGTTGCGCCGGCTGATAGAGGCTCGCCGTCGAGCGAGACGGCCCCTCACTGTCGGCTACGTCGTGAATCGCGTGACCACCCTCGACTGGGGTGTGCTGGATATCCTTTACGAGCTCACAGGGTTCGACCACTTCCGTGGTGCGTTCGACCGTGCAATGAAAGGCGACGAGGGACCTGTGTGCAATCTCGCCCTGGTCACGAAGTACGTGGCGCGGTTCCAGGCGCGCAATAGCGCCGTCCTTTCTGCCTCGTTCCTTGACGGCGGGAAGTTTGTGCGGACCTTCTTCAATTCCTTCGTTTACGCCCTATGGCGACGCGGCGAGTCGGAGTACGAGGACGCAGATGACCCGTTCCCGAAGGGGCGGATCCCCTTCCTGACGGTCCACCAAGCCAAGGGCCTCGAGTTCCCTGTCGTGGTCCTCGGCAACCCCCGCAAGGGCGAAACTGTCCAGGAGATCGAACGAATCGTCCGGCCGCTCCTCGATCGGCGCCAAGGCGAGCCGCTCGACCGGATCGCGACCTTCGACGTTGCCCGGATGTTCTACGTCGCGCTGTCGCGCCCGAAGAACCTCCTCGTGCTGTGCCACTACAAAGGCCGCGGGCAGCACCTCAACGAGCCGTTCGCGACCCTTCTCGACGATGATTTCCCGCGCATCGCCGATCTCGATCTCGGCAACATTCCGCGGGCCGAGCCGAAGCACGAGGAGGAGCTACCCAAGGCGTATTCGTTTACCGGAGATTACCTTGCATACCGCGCCTGCCCACGACGCTACATGTTCTACCGGCGCTATGACTTCGCTCCGGCTCGGGCGCAGACGATGTTCTTTGGCAGCCTCGTTCATCGAACGGTCGAGGATCTCCACGAGTGGCTCCGAGCGCAGGCTGAGGCGGGGAGGCGGATGCCGTGATCCGCGAGACGAAGCCTTCAGTCAACGGTGCGATCACAGACGCCGAGGTCGAGGAACAAATACGCGAGATGTTCGAACGGAACTACGACCTGCTCCGGCAAGAGGGAGGGCACGTTCTCGCAGAAGGTGCGAAACAGCAAGCGCTGGAGCAATCGCTCGTGTACTGGCGCAAGCTCAAGGCGATTGCGACCTCAGTCACCGAGACCGAGGTCAAACTCGCGCTGCCCGGACTCATGACGCCGAAGAGGCGCCCCTTCGTCCTGGAGGGCGTCGTAGATATCGTGCGCGAGGGGGAGGGAGTCCGGATGTACGACCTCAAGACGCATGAAGAGAGCGAGGTACGCGCCGAACGGGAACTCTACGAGGATCAGCTCAATGTCTACGCGCACATCTGGAAGGGTGTGCGCGGTCAAATTCTCGATGGTACGGCGATCATCGCGACCCGATTGCCGCCGGAGCTGCGTGAAGCGCTCCGAGCACGCGATCCGGAGGCGATCAACGCCGCGATGGCGTCCTGGGACCCGGTGGTCAATCTGCCTTTCGATGAACATGAGGTCGCTCGCACGATCGAGGACTTCGGCCGGTGCATCGATGCCATTGAGGACGGCGAGTTCACGCCGCCGCCCCCGGACATGCTCAACAAGTCGCGCGGCACTCGGCGAAGGACGGACCATGGCGACGTGCCGGGCGTTGGCGCGGAGAACGAGCCGACGTTTGCACAGATCCACTGCCGTGGCTGCGATGCGCGCTTTTCCTGTGCGTCATACGTGGCTTACCTGCGATTGCAGGCCCGTGGACGCGGCAGAATGATAGCGTCCAGTGACGGCACCGATGCTGACGACCTGGACGAGTGGATTGAGGTGAATCTCGGGGACGAGGAATGATGGAGACATACCGCCGCTTCTTCTCGACGAGTCCCATTCGTCTCGATCACGGCGCCGTCTCACCCCCACTTGGCACGCCGGCGACGAGTTCGTTCGTGACGGCTGCCACCCCCTACCTCAGGCTTCTGGCAAAGCCAGGAGTCACGGAAAGGCAGGCCGGCGTGGATCGGGATTTGCGATAGGGTACTATCGAGTGGACGCCGGCAAGTTTGCCGGCAAATAATTGCGCCTCCTATCGAAAGCCTGTATCTTGCCGGCAATGTTGCCGGCAAGAGCATCGTGACAACCCTTCACCCCCTCCACCTGCAGGGAAGAGCCAATGGCGCGCTGCCGCAATCTGCGCTTGTGGCCGGACTCAAGGCTGACGCCAAAGGCACTCACTCGAGCCGCACGATCATGCTGGGTGACTTGGCTGCGGTGCTTTCAGCAACTCGGGACGATGCGCACCGCCGCGACTACGTTGCGGCCATCACTGAGTCGAACTGCCTAGGTAAGCCGACGGGATCCACCCGGCGCCTCAGTGCGCAGCGCCTTTCGGAACTCTACATCCTCGATCCCTCCTTGCCCCTCTATCGAGTTTTTCGCCGATTGTGGGATCAGGACGCCGCAGGCCGACCCCTGTTGGCGATAGTGCTCGCCGTCGCCCGCGACCCCCTTCTGGCTGCGACCGCCGAGCCGGTTCTCTCCCTGCCCGTGGGCGCGGAATATCAGCGAGAGGCCAGCCGGCAAGCGCTCAGGCGGGTTGCCGGAGAACGATTCAATTCGAGCATCCTCGACAAAGTGCTCCGGAATACGGCGAGTTCATGGACACAGTCGGGTCACCTGCAAGGGCGCACCTTCAAGAAGCGATGCGCAGTGAAGGCCACCGTTGGTTCGGCGGTGCTCGCACTGTATCTCGGCTACCTCACCGGCTTCCGCGGTTCCGACCTGTTCGTCTCTGGCTGGTTCCGGCTGCTCGACTGTACGCCCAGCCGCGCGCGGGAGCTGGCTCTAGAAGCCAAGCGGCTCGGGCTGATCGATCTTCGTATCGCCGGTGACGTCGTGGATCTAAAGCTGGATCGCCTCGTGGGCCAAGGATAGGCGATGTCGCGCATCGAAGATCTCGCCGAACGCTACGCTCGACATATCGCCGCACCTTGGCAACGCACCGTATCCGGTGCGCAGCGGGTCGTTATGGTGGTCTACGACAAGGAACTGGAACGCACCCTTCGGGCGCGCACGCTGCTGTTCGAGAATGCGACCCGCGCCGCCGGCCACGACTGGCGCGAAATGGACGTCACGGATGCCTTCGCCCGCTGGCTGGTAAACGACGAATATCGCGAAGACTACTTCGCATCGCCGGAGGATATTCGGCTCAAGCTCGATGCGGAGTTCCCGGCTCACCTGGCCGATCGCGTTCGTGGTGAGCTGACCGGTTCGGCCGTCACTGAAAATACGGTCACCGCGCTGCTCGGTGTGGGCTCTCTGTTCGGCCTGACCCGCGTCTCGCAATTGCTCAAGCTCGTCGAACGCGACATTCGCGGTCGGCTCGTCGTCTTCTTTCCCGGCCAGTTCGAAGGCAACAACTACCGGCTGCTCGATGCCCGCGACGGCTGGAACTACCTGGCCGTTCCGATTACGCATCACACGCAGAACGATTGACGAAGGGGGCCCAATGAAAATCAAGGACATCCTGCAGCGCGACCCGGCCAGCCATCCGCTGGTCAATCAGGGGCAAGCCCGCATCTCCGACGAGGAGGGGTTGGCGCTGGAGGAGTTGCACGGCGAATTGAGCACCTTCGTCTGCGAAGGACAGTATGCCGATGGCGTGCAGAAGATCATCCGCTCCTACCTCGATAATCTCGGCCGCACGAGTCAGCGCGGCGCCTGGGTCAGCGGCTTCTTCGGCAGCGGAAAGTCGCACCTGCTCAAGATGCTCTGCCATTTGTGGAAAGACACCGTTTTTCCGGATGGCGCCACGGCGCGCAGCCTGGTGCCCGAGATGCCCGAGGAACTGCGTGCCCTGCTGCGCGAGCTGGATACCGCCGGCAAGCGGGCGGGCGGCCTGGTGGCCGCCGCAGGCTCGCTGCCGAGCGGCACCACTGAAACGGTGCGTCTCACGATCCTGGGCGTGCTGCTCAAAGCCGTCGGCCTTCCGGAAATGTATCCGCAGGCGCGGTTCTGCCTCTGGCTCAAGAGCAATGGTTACGACGACCAGGTGAAGGCCAATCTTGGGGCCGCCGGCCGCAATTTCGACCGCGAACTGAACAATCTCTATGTCAGTGGCCCGTTGATGCGGGCGATTCTGGCTTGCGACCCCGGCTTTGCTGCGGACGAAGCCCAGGCCAAGCAGCAGATCAAGGCGCAGTTCCCTCCGCAAACCAGCGACATCACTACCGCTCAGTTCCTGGCGACCGCAAAGGAAGCCCTGATGCTCGCGGGCCGGGACGGCCGTCTGCCTTGCACCCTGCTCGTACTGGACGAGGCGCAACAGTACATCGGCGAATCGAACGATCGCTCGGTCCTGGTCACGGAGGTTGCGGAGGCGGTCTCGAAGCAGCTCGACAGTCACGTCATCGTGGTGTGTGCGGGTCAGAGCGCGCTCACCGACGTGCCCCTGCTTCAGAAGTTGATGGACCGCTTTACCATCCGAGTGCCGCTGTCCGATGCGGAAGTGGAGACCGTCACTCGCAAGGTGCTTCTGCAGAAGAAACCCGCGATGATTGGGGCCGTCCGCGGTCTGCTCGATACTCATGCGGGTGAAGTCTCACGCGAGCTCCAGGGAACCCGCATCGGGGAGGTCGGCGAAGATCGCCGCGTCATTGTCGACGACTATCCGCTCCTACCTGTGCGTCGGCGATTCTGGGAACACTGCTTCCGGCAGATCGACGCTGCCGGAGCACAGAGCCAGTTGCGTTCGCAACTGCGCATCATCCATGACGCTGTGGCACGGCTTTCGGATCAGCCCGTGACCAGTGTTGTGCCAGCGGATGATCTTTACGATGCGCTTGCGCCGGAAATGGTCAACACCGGCGTACTGCTCCGCGAGATCAACGAGCGGATTCTCCAGGTCGGCAAGACCGAAGGCGAACTTGCCCGCCGCTTGTGCGGGCTC
>JAPTUI010000057.1 GCA_028067895.1 Pseudomonadota bacterium
GCCGTCTGTGAACGATGGAGATGATCTTGCCGAGCTTCGTATGAGGCGGAGAAGTCGGCCAATAATCGCTGCTGCTTCGGTGCTCCTGATCGTGTTGTCCATAGCGGTTGCCAGCAACCTCTATGAGCAGGCTGGTGCTCGACGATCGGTGCTCGAGGTGGCTCGCGTCATTGGCTTGGGCAGCCGCATCGCGGCGGGGGACCTAGTGGATGTTCGCATATCTGTCGGGAGTGGAGTGGCGGCTGTTCCGTCGTCTGCTGCGTCACAGGTGGTAGGGCGTCGTGCGGGAGTGACGGTTCCTCAGGGGAGCCTTCTCGTGTGGGGCGATGTGGCTCATGGCTCGACAGTTGCTCCAGGGGATGCGATCGTTGGCGCTTCGCTGAAGTCTGGGCAGTTACCCGCAGCCGGCGTTACAAGTGGAGAAACGGTTGAGGTCATCTTGGCGCCGCCCGCAGGCCAGGCTGTACAGCTATCCGGCGCTTCCGCGGGCGGCTTTTCTCCTTCGTCGAGCACGGTTGTTTCTCAAGGCCAGAGCCAAGGCCAAGGGTTGGCAGGAGTAGGAGGAGAATTTGCTGGCAGCGCCCTTGTCTTGACTCGCGCGGTCATCGTTGGCGTGGGCGCTTCCACCTCGCAGGCGGGCCTTGGTGGCGCGATCCCGAGCGCAGCTACCGGTCAGGCGGTCTCGTTGGAGGTCCCACTTTCTGATGCCCCGCTGATCGCGGCCGCTGCTGCCGCAGGGCAGGTAGCGGTTGTGGTTGTCGCTGGGCGTCAGGGTTCTTCACCCCAAGGTCGCTCGACGTTGGCTGCTGGTGGCAAGCGGAGAGCATCCGGATGAGCGCACGTGAAGCAGAGGCCGTTGAGTGTGACCCGTCTGGAGCCGACTGATGTCGCGTCGAGAGCGAGGGCTTCTGCTGTGCGGAGTGCTGGGAAGGTGTTCGGCGTACCTTGTTCGGCGGACGGAAGAATGCCGTGACTGGTGAGCTCGACAGCTCGCACGGTCTGTCCCAGGCGACGGACCTCCGAGGTATGGAATGCCTGGTGAGTGAGCATCGTGCAGGCGGCAACGCCAGCTGCGAGGTGGTGGGCGACAGGGACATCGAGGAGAGCATGGAGATAGATCGTGCGCGCCTGGCGCCGTCATGCGACCCCGACCTGGTGAGGGTTATTCAGCGCGAGGTGGCAGAGCAGCTTTCGCGTGAAGGCGATGGCTTGGGTCATGCCGACAAAGAAGAGCTGTGCCGGCATCTCATTGCGAATGTTCTCCAGGGGCACGCAGCCGATCGCCTAGGCGCCGCAGTCGCGCCCATGGACCCCGAGCAGGAGAGCGCTATCGGTGAGGCGGTATGGGCTCGCATGTTTGGTATGGCTGGGCTCCAAGTCTTGATTGATGATCCGGAGATCGAGAACATCAATATCAATGGGTTCGACCGGGTGTGGGTGAAGTACTCGGACGGCTCCAAGGTCCGTGGACCGGCTGTTGCCGCCTCTGACGCGGAGATCGTCGAGCTCGTCAGGATCGCCGGCAGGAATCTTGGAATGGCTGAGCGGAGGTTTGACGCCGCCAGTCCGGAGCTAGATCTGCGGCTACCGTCCGGACACCGGCTCTCAGCGGTCATGGAGGTTACGGAGCGACCGGTGATCTCGGTTAGGCGTCGCCGTCTCGTCGATGTGACGCTGGAGGATCTCGTATCACTGGGCACCTTGAATGGGGAGCTCGCGTCATTCCTGGGTGCGGCGGTTCGCGCGCGAAAGAACATAGTCGTTGCAGGCCCGATGAACGCCGGCAAGACGACCCTTCTCCGAGCCCTGGCCAGTGAGGTGGCGGCGCGGGAGCGTATCGTCACCATCGAGCAATCTCTGGAGCTCGGTCTCGACCGGCTGCCAGAACGCCATCCGGATGTGGTCGCGATGGAGGCGCGTGAGCCCAACAGCGAGGGGGCGGGAGAGATCACCATGGCCCGGCTGCTCCGTCGGGCCTTGCGAATGGATGCCGACAGGGTGATCGTCGGAGAGGTGCTCGGCGACGAGATACTGAACATGCTCAACGCTATGAGCCAAGGTCGCTCTGGGTCGATGTGCACGATTCACGCTGACTCGTCGGCCGGTGTGTTTCGCCGGATGGCGTCCTATGCGGTGCAGGCGGCTGAGCGGCTGCCGCTCGAGGCGACCAACCTGCTGATTGCAGGGGCAATTCACTTTGTCGTGTACGTATCGCTGATCGATGATGCGCTCACGTCTACGTATGGACCGGTGCAGGCTGATGTGCGACGTGACGCAGCTGAGACGATCGATCAGTTTCATGCGACCCACCGGAGCACGCTTCGTAGGGTTGTCACCTCAGTCAGGGAGGTAGTGGACGCCGATGGTCCGATGGTCGTGTCAAATGAGATGGCGGCCGTCGGGAAGTGGGATCGCCGCGCCGGGCGTTCCGATGCGGACAGAGACCTATGACGAGCTCGTGGCCCACGGGCTCGGGCGACCACCGGACAGCGCTGTTCAAGAAGGCTGGGGAGCCATCGGTCTCGACGAAGGCCCGCGAGGTCTTCGAAGGGTTGTCCGGTGATCCCGGCGCCCGCTCTCGTTGCTGGGATTGGCGTCGGTGGCGGATTATCGGCTCTTCTTTGGAGCTGCGCACCGAGGTCCACGCCCGGGTCCGCAGAGTCACGTCCTAGCCTCGAAGCAAGCAACGTAGAGCGGGTGGGCTTTGGGGCGCGTCTGAGCACAAGACCAACAAGAGAGCCCCGATCTTCGATGTCGTCAGCAAGGTGGATGAAGAAGAGGAGCCGCCGGCCTGTCTCACGGCTTCACTGGCAGGAGGTCGCAACCGCGTTCGGGGTCGCAGCCCTGGTCGGGGTTATCACTGGTTGGCCTGTAGCTGCATTGCTTGCTGGGTGTGCCGTAGTAGGTCTCAGGGCGATCTTCGGCGCGACATCGTCGGCTGTTGTTCCGAAGAAACTCGAAGCGATTGCCTCGTGGACGGAGATGCTTCGCGACACGCTCGTCGCAGCGTCGGGCTTGACGCAAGCGATCATCGCAACGGCAGAGACGGCTCCCCTTGGTCTACGCGCCGAGGCTCGGCGTCTTGCAGCTCGTCTTGATGCCAGGGTTGCTATGAAGGATGCGCTCACCGCGTTTGCCGACGAGATTGGAGATGCAACCGCCGACGTTATTGTCGCGAGCCTCCTGATGGCTAGCGAAGAGCGTGCGCAGCGGTTGTCGGATCTCCTGGGTGCACTGGCGCGCTCTGCTCGTTCAGAGGTGTCAATGCGTCTACGCGTCGAGGCAAGCCGTTCTTCTGCGAGAACCGCGGTGCGCACCGTGGCAATAGTGTCGATCGGCTTCATGGCGCTGCTCTTTGCTGCATCCCGTCAATACCTGGCTCCGTACGGTACGGTCGCTGGAGAGATGGTGCTGGCACTGGTGGGTGTCCTGTACGGGCTGGGGCTCTTTCTCATGACCCGAATGGCTCGTCCGGAAGTTGCGACACGCCTTCTTGCGCCTCCCACTCGCAGCTTGGTTTCCAGCGCCGGGATGGACGCGGCGGATGCTTGAAGCGGTTCTCGTCGGTGCGGGTGTCGCGCTGGGTCAGCTATCATGGGATCGCGCTGAATGTCGCGCCAGACCTGGGGCGATTCGGCGGCATCGTGCCCTGCGGCATCAGCGAGCATGGCGTGACGTCGCTGGCGGCACTCGGCGTCACCGCGACGCTGGATGCGGTCGATGCGGCGCTGGCCCGGTCATTCGAGCGGGTCTTCGACGCGGCGCCGCAGCCGGTTTGAGGTTTCAGCCGGCGATGGTCAGCACCGGACTGCGACGGAAGGCCGAGGCCAGGCGGCGGGCCATCCCGATCAGCCGCCAGGGCGCGAGCGCCATGAGCACCAGCAGGAACACCGCGCCCGCCACGCTCGCGCCCAGCACGAGTTGCGAC
This sequence comes from Pseudomonadota bacterium, assembly GCA_028067895.1. GTDB lineage: Bacteria > Pseudomonadota > Gammaproteobacteria > Steroidobacterales > Steroidobacteraceae > 13-2-20CM-66-19. The sequence goes on from JAPTUI010000057.1 coordinate 3,929, forward strand.
AGCAGCCCGATGCCGGGCGCCACCGCATGCAGGAACGCGGCGGTCGCGAGGCGGGCGGCGACGAGGGCGGTAATCGGCGCGCCCATCAGCCGCAGCAGCGGCCAGCCCGACTGGCCGATCCCGATCGACAGCGCCGGCAGCAGCAGCAGCGCGACGACCAGGCCGCGGGCGGACAGCGCCCAGGCGAGCGGCACGAGCCCGTAGGGTGCGGCGAACCAGGCGGCGAGCCCGATGGTGCCGGCATTCAACGCCGCAAAGATCGACACCAGCCCCGGCCGGCGCAGGGCGGTGAGCATCGGCTTGACGAAGGCGTAGATCGTCGAGGCCGGCACGATCAGGCTGAGCGCCGCGAACACCGGCGCCGCGCTGGCCCAGCGCGCGCCGAACATCAGCACCACAAGGGGGTGTGCGACGGCACCGCTGACGGCGGCGGCGGCCAGCGAGAGGATCGCCAGCGTATCCATCAGCGCCGAGGCAACGGCATACCGCCGTTCCTGGTCGTCGCGCACGGCCACGAACACGGGGAGAAAAACCTTGCTCGCCGGCAGGATCGCCAGTTCCTGCAGCACTTCGGCGAGGCGCTGGGCAATGCGGAACTGCCCCACGGCAAACACCGGCACGCGCATGCCGACCAGCACGACATAGCCGGTATGGGCGAGATAATCGACGAACGCTGCCCCCATCATCGGCAGGTTGAAGCGCAGCGCCGCGGCGAGAGCGTCCCATCGCGGCGGCCGAGGCGGATGCCAACGGGCGGCGATCGATGCCGCGACCGAATAGAAGCCGATCCCGACCATCCTCTGCACGACAAGGGCCGCCAGCCCGTAGCCATGGAAGACGAGTTCCAGCGCCACCGCGCCGCCCAGCATCGTGCTGCCCAGCGACATCAGGCTGAGCGCGCGAAACCGGAACGCCTGGGCGAGCCTTGCCGCCGGCACGATAAGGAACGCGCCAAGAAGGATGTTGAGCGACAACGCCCGCATGACCCAGCCAAGCGCCGATGCCTGATAATACCGGGCAATCGGTCCGGCAATGGCGAAAAGCAATCCGGTGACAACGAGCGCAAGGAGCATCTGCGCCCAGAACGCCCCCGCCTCCACGGTCCGGTCTCCGGGGGCGGCCACAACCTGCTCACCCGCGCCGCCTGCCGTGACCATGCGCGCAAGTTCGGAAATCGCGGACGCCAACGCGACGATTCCGACATCCTGCACCGAGACGTGGCGGAGCAGCACGACAAGGATGGCGAATCCGAAACTCCGCTCGCCAAGGACGGTGAGCAGGTTCCACGCCGTGCTCCTTGCCGCGCCGCGCTGAAGACTCATACCCGCCACCGGCGAGGCAACATGCCTCGGCACACAGATGCGCGACTTTCACGATCGCAGGGCGAGATACAAGTCATGATTGTCAAGCTACATCTTGGTGCGAATTTTGCCCACCCGGTGCGACAACCAGAGGCAGCGCCCTTTACGAATGCGGTGCGCCTCACTAGAAACATTTTCGCATACGCCGTGACCCTCGGCGGAGGGGTGGCCGAGTGGCCGAAGGCGGCGGTTTGCTAAACCGTTAGACGATGTAGAGTCGTCTCGTGGGTTCGAATCCCACCCCCTCCGCCACCCACTTTCAAAACATCAAGTGTTTTCCTGCAATATCTTATGATCTGAATATATCTTGGATACACATATCAGGATACATTCGGCCCTCAAATTCCATCGGACGATAATGGACGCCACGCACCAAGCGCTATAGGCCGTTCCAAGGGTTGAAGGCGGAGCCTCATTCTTTCAAAACCAATCCAGAAAACCGCAGAATATATCTATATAATATAAAATATGACAGTAATACTGACCTATTTATTTTGTAAATTTACCTAGGGAGCGGTTCACGCGGTTTTGGGCGATTGGCACCCCTTGCGGTTTCTGCGGTTCCTGCGGTTTTGAGGCAGTGCTTAGGAAAATTGCAGGTATATAGTCGAGTTGGCTGCCCTGAAAAACCGCAACCCACTTGCGGTTCCTTGCGGTTTTCTGCGGTTTTTGGGGTCGAGCGGAGCTAATTTATGCCTGAAATGCGGTTTATGGGCGAAATGGCGATCAATCCATGTCTTGTCGGGCATGGAATGTTCTCTGATCTGGGAACCCCGCGTGAGGTCGCATCCGCGAGGGCACCTGACCGGCGCATGACCGGCCCTCGGGTGGCGTGCGATGGCGTATTGACCGGCCCGCGACCGGCATATG
>JAPTUI010000385.1 GCA_028067895.1 Pseudomonadota bacterium
GTCGAGTACGCCGGCAACGACACCGCCGACGGCAAGAACTACCTGCTCGGCAAGCCCGACCTCTCCCTCGGCATCCAATTCCCCCACATCGGCCCGTTCGACCTGACCTACGAGATCGATTCGTTCGCACCGACCTGGTACGTGCACACCGCGAGCCCGGTACAGACCGGCTATCTCGACGGCATCACCAACTACGGCGCGAGCATCGGCAACTGGTTCGGCGATCAACGCGTCCTCGCCACCCCGACCACGATCGCCGACGCGGTCGGCGGTCAGAGCAACATGCTGCGCATCGGCTGGACGCCGCCGTTCGGCGGTTACCTGCAGCTGCGGCTGCGCTCGCTGTCGAACTACGGCGCAACTACGTATGCCACCTATCCCTACCGCAACGAGTACATGGGCTCGCTGCGCTACACGCGCCCGTGGCACGGGTATGCGCTCGGCGCAGCGCTGCAGATGGGCAGCGACGTGTTCGGTGCGCACTTCGTGCGTCTGGAGGGGACGCTCACCGACGGTTCGGCGCTGTTCAACGGGGACTCCACGGGCGCCGGGGCGTTCGAGGGTACGCGACCGAAGGGCGACTGGCTGTTCGTGCAGACCGGCGTGAACTACTACCGCATGCTGGTCAATCCGGTGAGCACGGAGCGCTTCTACACCCGCTGGGCCGGCAGTCCGGACCTCACGATCGGCGCACTGCGACGGATCTCCAAACATCAGGACATCGGCGTGGCGCTCGATGCGGACGCGATCAGCGGCCGGCTCATGCTCGGGCTGCGCATGATCGACTACCGGTACCGCTTCAACTGGCCGATCGCCTTCCACGTGTTCATGGGCGCGGCGCGCTACTCGCTCGCCACTCCGGCCTACGGGCTGTATCTCGGCGCGGGCTTGGAGTGGCGCAAGTTCATGCCCAACTGGGATCTGGGCGTGGATTTCCGCAATGTGATCGATGCGAACCGGCAGCGCGATCTGCCCACCGATCCGCAGGGCGGTGCCGGACCGTACTCGTTCACCAGCACCTACAGCTATACGCTGTACGTGTCGCGGCGGTTCTGACCGGCGGAGCGCCGATCACTCCGGCGCCGCGAGGCGCTGCTCGCGCGCGGCATCCTCGCTGAGCAGCGCCTCGAAATGCCGGGCGATCTGCGCGAAGGAGAAATTGGCGCACACCCAGGCGCGCCCGGCGGCGCCCATGCGTTCGCGGCGCTCGCGGTCGGCGAGCAGTTCGCGGATGGCCGCCGCGAGCGCACCGCTGTCCCCGCCGGGCGTGATGAGCCCGGTCACGCCCGGCACCAGCGTCTCGCGCAGCCCGCCAGCGTCGCTGACGACGACCGGCACGGCGGCCGACTGCGCCTCGACCGACACTCGGCCGAAGGTCTCGGCACCCACCGAGGGCACGACGATCAGATCGCAGGCCGGGTAGAACTGCGCCATCTCGAGCTGCCAGTCGAGGAAGCGGTGGCGAGCCGCGTGTGCCGAGCTGGCCGCGCGCGAGCGCAGCTCATCGAGGTCCCGTCCATCGCCGACCCACAGCACCCGTGCGTGCTCGAACTCCGAGAGCACCGGCTCGAGCGCTTCGAACATCGCGAAGATGCCCTTCTCCCGCACCATGCGCCCGGCGTAGCCGATGAGCACGTCCGACGCCCCAATCCCGTGGCGCGCGCGGGTCTGGGCACGCCACTTGGCGCTCGGATGGAACAGGTCGGTATCGATCGGGTTGTACAGCACCGCGGCGCGCGCCACGTTCATGCCCTGACGGTGATACTCCTCGCGGTGGAAGCGGGAGACCAGGATGAAGCGGTCGGCGCGATGGGCCAGCATGCGGCGCGTCCGACTGCTCTTGGGCACCACCGGCCAGTGCCGGAAAAACGCCACCCGGGCGCGGGCCAGTCGGCGCAGGCCCATGAACACCCAATGGAAGCGCCCGTCACCCGTGACGAGCCAGTCGGGGCGCTCGCGCCGCGCCAGGCTGATCGTGCGCAGCACCAGGCGCAAACTGCTCGCCGCCCCCGGCGCCACGGCGATGCAGGACACTCCCGCCTGGCGCAGGATGGCCTCGACCGAGCCACCGCCACGCACGACGCAGCGCACCGTGTGCCCGCGGCGCGCCAGTGCAATCGCGAGCGCCGCACCATGCTGCTCGGTGCCGTAGCCGCGCGTCGTTGAATCCGCAAACAGAAATTTCATCGTCACCGCCCCCTCGGCCGTGACGGCCCCGGATTACGCCGCGCGGGATCGGCCGCAGGCGCCGCGCGCCCCCGCCACGATCCTCAGAACTCCATCATCACCGCCGGCGCGGCCCGGCGCGCCGTCCCGCGCCCCCCGAGCAGCGTACACCAAGCGTCGAAGACTGCCTGCACCGGAATCTCGGCGGCGCGCTCGTACTGGGGCGGGCCACCCAGACCGATCACCGCAGAGCCGCTCGGACTGCGCGGCAGCCACACCCCCTGGCCGCAGGTGCCGAACAGCACGACGACCGGCAACCCCAGCGCCGCGGCTGCGTGCGCCGGACCGGTATCCACCGAAATCATGCTGTGCGCCGCCTCGATGAGTGCGAACAGCGGCCGCAGTTCCAGACCCGCCACCTGCACGTCCGGCAGGCCGATGGCCACGCGCATCGCCTCGAGCATCGGGATCTCCTCGCGCGCCCCGCGCAGCACGATGATCGCCTCGGGCAATCGCGTGCGGATATGGGCCACCAACTCGCGCCAGTGCCCGACCGGCCACGCCTTGTCGTCGCGGTCCTGCCAGCGACGGCGCCGGCGCGCACTCATGCTGCGGTGATTGCCGGGCTGAAGCAACACCAGCGGCCGGCCGAGCCAGCCGCGCGTGCCCAGCCACGCATCGCGCTCGCGCCGCTCGTAATCCACCACCGCGAGCCGCGGAGCACAGCGGCGAGAGTCGATCGGGAGCGGATAATCGGCAGCCTCGAGTGCCGGCGGCGTGCGCGCCCCGAGCCGCAGCAACGCGTCGACCCAGTGGCCGCGCTCGCCCGGCTCCTCGTCGATGAACAGACAGCGGTCCGGATCGACGCCGCTCGTGGCGAGCAGCCGCTTCACGCGCGGCAGCTGGCGGTATTGATATTCCGCAATATAGATCGGCCCCGGCGCGCTTGCGCGCAGCGCGCGCACCAGGTGCGGCCATTGGCGGGTGAAGGGAAACGGCGCATGCCGCGGCAGGCTCCAGCAGTGCGCCACGTCGGGATGACCGAGAAACACGCTCGAGTTCCACGGCCCGGCGCCGACCACCTGACACGGCAGCCCGAAACGCCGGTGCAGCATCGAGAGCAGCGCGGTTTGCATGATCATGTCGCCGACCCGGCCATGGCGGATGACGAAGGGCTGAACGGGATGCACACTCATCGCTGCGATGCGGCCGGAACGAGACTGATTATTTTGCCCGCCCCGGCGCGGCGAAGTGTAAGCAATTACACAAATAGCGTGCCGCGCCGACGGCCTCGGCTCGCTCAGGGCAGGAGCATCGCTCGCCAGCGCTCGGCCACGGCCGTCAGCTGAAAGCGTCGGTCCGGGGCGGTCACGGGACGCTCCCCGGCGCGCCAGGCGCGAATGCGCTCCAGATACGCCTCGAACAGCCCAAGCCCACCGGCCACGCGCGCCGGCCAGGCACGCCAGTGCGGCGGCAGCGGCCCGCACAGATGCTCATAGGCGCGCTGTGCACCGCGCAGCGGCAGGATCTGGCGCTCATCGGCGAGAATTTCGCGCGCCGCACCGCACTCGTGAGTGAGCACCGGGGTGCCGAGCGCGTTGGATTCGGCGAACACCAGACCGAACGTCTCGGGAATCACGAAGTTGGGAAAGAAGGTGCACAGCGCGCTGCGCACCTCGGCGTGGATGCGCGCCTGCGGTTGTGGACCCAGGTAGCGCACGCCCTCGAGCGCCCAGTGGCCCTGCTTGTACCCGGGATTGCCTACGACGAGCTCAAGATCGGGCATTTTGCGGCGCAGGTAGCGAAAGGCGTCGAGCGTATATCTCAGGCCTTTGTTGGGCGAGGAGAAAAACACGAGCTTGCCCGCATCGACGGGCGAGCCGTCCGGCTGCAGTGCCGCATCGATGGGGTTGTAGATGGTGTGGGCGCGAATCGAGTCGGCCGCCTGCATCCAGCGCAACGTAGCCTCGACCGACGCGCGCTGCGTGTCGGAGACGCAGATGATCTGTACCTCGAGTGCGCGCAGCAGATCAGCGCTCGAGGCGAGCCAGCGTGCGCGCCGTGAGCCGGGCCGCATCCGGTCGTGCACCCAGAGCAAGACGCGCGCATTGGGATAGAGTCGTTGAACGTCCGGCAACGCTCGCGAATCGCGCACCAGGACTACACAGCCGACGGTCGGGTCGCGCTGCGGCGGCTCATAGCGGCCATTTCGAGTCGTGCGATTGTGGTGCGCGACGCGCGCCCCGAGGGCATCGGCAATGCGCACGACACTCGCCTCGGTACCTCCGATTGCCGCGCGACCGAGCGTATCGCTGTCATAGGCACGTACGCAGGTCGGGTCGTAAAAGACGAGCGAACTCATCGCCGCATCATGCGTCGCCGCGCGGTGCGCGCCGCCACTTGCCGTTCGATCTGCTCATGCGAGCTCCGTGATGGGCCGCAAGTGCGGCCGAGAGGACATCCGCTGCGGACCGGGGCGCCGCTGCGCTGCGCAGAGATTAACTTCGTTGCGACCCGCGGCGTCAAGCCGCCCGTCGTCGCGCCACTCATTGCCGGGTGCGGCGGGCGCGTCGCGCCGCCGGAGCACGTGCTCGCGCGGCCCGTCGTGCCGGCGGCGCGTCCGACACACCGGAGAATCCACCGCGCGTCGTACGCTGCTCGGGCCGCAGCAGCCCGAGACGCTCCAGGCGCGCCTCGATAGCCCGCAGCGTACGGCGGTGCTTTGCCGCGAGTGCCGCCGGCGTTGCACCGTCCTTGTACGCGGCGAGCAGTTCGGCCTGTTCCGCCTCGCTCCAGGACCGCCCGACGTTGTCCGGCAACTGCGCGCGCCGCTGCGCGCGGGCGCTGGCCTGCTGCAGCGCGTCGTACGCACAGAGCAGCGCACGCAGGACCTCGGCGCGGTGCAGCACCGATCCGTCCGGCAGCGACTCGCGACTCAGCGGATCGAGCCCGTGGATCAGGGCGTTCAAAATCTCTACGGCGCGCGACGGCTGCATGAGCCTGCTCCTGCGGATCGGACCGGGACCGATTGTCGCGAAGACCGGCGCACCCCGCGAGCGCATCAGGCGGCGCGTTGCGGCGGATTTGCCTCACGGGGCGCGCGGCCCGTACAGTGCAGCGCCGGTCACCGAGGATTTCTGCCCGATGCGTACGTTCGCCTGGTTCTTGCTGCTGATCGCCTTCAGTCTGGCCTGCATGGCCGCCTTCACCTATCCGGCCTGGCTGCTGCTGCATCCGCATTTCAGCTTTCCGTTTCACCGCATCGGCGAGCGCATCGGCATGCTCGGCTTTCTGCTCGGCTTCGTGCTCATCGCGCGACGGCTGCGCCTCGCCGACCGCGCCAGTCTCGGCTTCGGCGCACCGCGACCGATCTATGTGCGCGAGCTGGCGCTCGGCCTGCTGATCGGTGTACTCACCATGTGCGCGGTAGTCGCCAGCATGGCGGCGCTCGGGCTGCTCGACTGGCAGCAGGCCTCGCGCTACGGCGCCGGGGCACTCGCGGGGCTCATCGCCAAACGGCTGCTGAGCGGATTGGCCGTCGGGCTGATCGAAGAGACGGCCCTGCGCGGTGCAATGTACACGGGCATCGCGCGCGAATCCGGCGCGCTCACGGCCATCGTGCTCACCTCGATCATCTTCGCCGCGACGCACTTCCTCGGGGTCTTCCACATACCCCCGGCCGCCGTGAATCCGTGGAGCGGCGTGGCACTGCTCCACGGGACGCTGCGCGCCTTCGATCATCCGCTCGGCATCGCCGATGCATTTCTGTGCCTGACGGCCGTGGGCGTAGTACTGGCGATGGTGCGCTCGATCACCGGCAACACCGCGGCGAGCTGGGGCCTGCATGCCGGCTGGGTATGGGTGATGCTGGTGGTCCACGGGCTCTCTCAGCCAAACCGCGCCGCGCCGCTGCAGTTCCTGCTCAGCCGTCACGACGGCTTCACCGGTTGGC
>JAPTUI010000054.1 GCA_028067895.1 Pseudomonadota bacterium
GCTTTTTGTCGGGCGTCCTGAACGTGTACCAGCAGACGTCGCCTCGGTTCACTGAGCGCCCCAGTCCTGTTCGTTCAACCAGACATCGAATTCCCCAGGGGCCACCGGATGGCGGGCATAGCCCTGCGCGTGACGCGCTTCCTCGTCACGGATGCGCTGGTGGCGAATTTCGGCCTCCAGAGCATGCCGGATGAAGGCCGAGCGCGTCGTCTTTCTCTCGCGGCTCATCCTGTCGACCAGCTTGAGAAGCTGATCGTCAATTGTCATTTGGATGGTTTTCACGAATGTGGTTTCCACTGTGGACTGCTATAGTGATTGTACTCCACATATCTTGCGGGTGCAGCGTTCGGCAAGTGACCGTCCCGAGGCCTCATAATGCCGGGGTCGAGGGCTCGAGTCCCTCCATTTTCAACCGGTAGAATCAATAAAATATCGGTGAGCACCCGAAGGAGAAATGCCTAATAAGGGCATCGCAAGAGTGGACTAGGTCTAAGCCCGGACAGGGCGGCCATGGCGAAGACCCAGGCTGTCTCGGGCGTAACGCCACGGCTTTTGGGCCTTAGCGATCCTGCAGCACGTTTCGAACTGGGCTTATCGCCCCGCTTGTCGTTCCACCTCATAGGGCGTGCCCTCCGTGAGTCGGCGCGCGATCAGCGCTACGCGGCGGCCAAAGCGCTCAGCTGTCGACCGGTCGCTCGCCGGCGGCTCCTCGGCGGCCGGCCCGTCGCCGTTCGACTGCGACATGGCCCCGAGCCACGTGCCGAGCCGGTTGACGTCATCCCGCGAGCCGCCCGACCAGTTGTTCCCGGGCGGGTCTCCGACTCCGACCCAGATCATGCCCATCTGCGCGGCGAACACCGCAAGGTCTATCAGTGTATTGAGTTTGTCCCCTGATTGGGACGCCGAGTTGGTGAACCCGGCGGCGATCTTGTCCTTCCAGGCCTGCGCCCGCCACGGATTGAACGCCCATTCCAGAAACGCCTTCAATCGCGCCGACACCATGCCCATATACGTCGGCGAACCGAGAATAATGGCATCGGACTGCTGCAGCAGGCCTTCGATGTGCTCATTGGACCAGCGACCATCTTTTATATCGTGCTGGGCGATCTCGATGAGTTGTGCGGTGATGCCCTCGACAGCGCCGGCGCCCCGGGCGATTGCTTCGGCGAGCACTGCGGTATGCCCGTTATTGGTGACATAAACGACGCTGATTGTGGTCATGACTGACTCCAGCCCATTGCTGCGAAAACTGACATGGGCCAAATTCTAGGGCCGCGCTCGTCATCGTTGAAATCGTGTCAATTTTGTGCTGCTATAATTTATATGGATACCAGCCGACTAGATCTCAACCAGCTCGTCGCACTGGAAGCGCTCCTGGCCGAGTGCAATGTAACCCGCGCTGCTGCCCGCCTGCACATCACCCAGCCTGCGCTGTCAGCGCAGTTGGCTCGGCTTCGGGCCGTTTTCGGCGACAAGCTGCTGCTGCCGGCCCGGCGCGGCATGGTGCCGACAGCCCGCGCACTTGAGCTGAAGGAGCCTCTCCGTCGCGCCCTGGACGAGGTGCGGCGAGTCGCCAGCCGATCGCGCCCATTCGACCCCTCTAAGGCGGAACTGACTGTCACTATTGCGGCGTCAGACTACGCTCAGGTCGCCGTCTTGATGGAAGCTGCCCTGACTCTACGCCGGGTTGCACCCGGGCTGCGACTCGCGATGCGAACTCTCGACGGCGCCGTGGTTGGTGGACAGATGGAGTGCGGTGAGGTCGATCTAGCGCTTATGACGGCCGAGACGGCACCGCCTGAGTTGCGTCGTGTCGTTCTGATCGATGAGAAATACAAGGTGATCGTCCGGCGAAATCACCCGCGCATTCGCCGCTCACTTACTCTGCGTGCGTTCGTCGGCGAGGATCAGATCGTGGTCTCGCCCCGCGGCGGAAACTTAAGGACAGCAACCGACATTGCCCTCGAAGCGCATGGAATGAGCCGGCACGTGGTGCTGTCGGCCGCATCGTTCCTGTTCGTGCCGGAGATTGTCGAGCGTTCAGATCTGTTAGCGCTTGTGCCGGAGCGCTTGGTGCGGGCTCGCGGTTACCGGCTGACCAGCTTCGATCCTCCGATTAACATCCCGGGGTTTCAGATCTCTCTGCTATGGCATGACCGGACGCACGACCATCCCGCCCATATGTGGCTGCGTGGGCAGTTGTGTGCTTCAGCGGAAGGTCGCTAGCCTATTGAGTTTAATTAACATCCGACGCATTGCCTTCATTGCCCGCGATAACCTTTACGTCTTTGTACGCTCCACCCGAGGGCACTTCTGGTATCTGGTCCGCCAAGTCGACCGCAGCTTTGGCTGGTGGTGCTGATTCCTAAATGCTTCCAACAGAACGATTCGAGCCGGCCGGCTGTCAATCATCGGGCCGTCCAGGAGCGCTTCTCTGCTCACGAAGACTCGATCAGGCCGGCCACGAGTTCAAAAGAGTGGCAGCGTGCCGCATGATCGTGCATGTTGCTGGTCAACATTAACTCGTCGGCGCCGGTCTTCTCGACAAACGCACGAATCCCCTCTGCCACCACGCCGGGCGAACCGATTGCGGAGCAGGATAGTACCTGATCGAGCAGCATGCGACTTTGATGCGGCAGGGATTCGAGATAGCCTTCCACCGGCGGCGGCAGGCGCCCCGCGTGACCTGTGCGCAGATTCACGAAGGACTGCTGCCAGGACGAAGCAAGGTAGCGCGCCTCGGCAGCCGTGTCGGCAGCCGCCACATTGAAGCCCAACATCAAGTAAGGCTTGTCCAGATGGCGCGACGGCCGAAAGCGCGCGCGATACACGGCGATCGCATCCAGCATTTGCGCCGGCGCGAAATGCGAGGCGAAGGCATAAGGCAACCCCAGCGTCGCCGCGAGCTGCGCGCCGAACAAACTGGAACCCAGGATCCAGATCGGAACTGCTTGGCCTTCGCCCGGCACCGCACGGACCGGCCCGTTGCCTTCGAAATACGCCATCAGTTCCATCACGTCACGCGGGAATTCATCCGGATTGGTACCCAAGCTGCGCCGCAACGCTCGTGACGTCACCTGGTCCGAGCCCGGCGCGCGCCCCACGCCCAGATCAATGCGTCCGGGGTACATGGCGTTGAGCGTGCCGAATTGTTCGGCTATCTGCAGCGGCGAATGATTGGGCAACATGATGCCGCCCGCCCCCACGCGGATGCGCGAAGTCGCGCCTGCCACGTGGCCGATCAACACGGAGGTCGCCGCGCTGGCGATGCCGGGCATGCCGTGATGCTCAGCCATCCAGTAGCGAGTGAAACCGCAGCGATCCGCCTGCCGGGCAAGATCGACGGTATTGGCAATGGACTCGGTCGCCGAGCCCCCTTCGTTGATGGGGCACAGATCGAGAATCGAAAGCGGAATCATGGCCATCGTGAGCCGACCTCATGGTGATAGCGACGATACGCGGCTGCCGCCACGATGAAGTGCGGCCGGCGCGCCGCAATACAAGCTGTGGATGGCTGCCAAGCGGATTCTACGCCGGCAGCCCGATCAGATGTGCTCACTGGGTCTCACCCGCTTCCTTGCAAGGGTTACGCCGCACCTAAGGCGGCGACGGCGGACTCCAACAGTGCCAAGTCTGGAATTGCGACGCCCATGCAAAGCGTTCCTTCAGAAATTTGGCAGCTAGGTTGCATTCCCGGGCCGCGCCTCCGCGCAGGGCATCAAATAAGGCGAGAGTTTCGTACAGCGCTGGATCTTTGCGGGCCGCCTGTGGAACCGAAGGGTACAATGGAAAGAAAGCAATTCCGCTCCGTTCGCCGTCCGCGGTAGGCTATACCGGCGGCAATTCAGAGTCGGGCTAGACAATCTGATTGCGAAGCGGCGGTGCGGCATAGGCCCTCGGCACGCCCCGTGTCGGTGCTCCAACCGTTGGTGGAAACACGTACTTCGCTCAATGCAGCAGGAACTCCTTTAGAGCGGCCTTGGTGACCCGCAGTTCACCGGTTCCTGAGTGAACCAGCCTGGCTTCCCTTCCCCGGCCGACGCTGCCATGGATCTCTGATGCGGACATCGACAATTCCGCCGACAATTCAGCGAAGCTGCGGCGCTGAGCGCCCAGCACCAGCAGCTTCAGGAGGCCGACGAGATCGTGTGGCTTGAGGACTACCTGCGGATTGGTTTGACGCTTCAAGGCATTCGCTATTCGCGCATAGCGAATATAGCTTCCAGCCTCGTCATCAATTCCAGGATTCGCCAGCCGCTCGGTGAGTGCAGAGGTGCGGGAAATTTGCGGGAATCAGTCGTGCTTCGTTATGCTTCGTCGTGACAATCGCAACGGGGCGTCCCTTGGCAAGCTGTTGAATGTAAAGCCTATCTCGAGCGAAACAGCAAGCTCATAATGCCGGGGTCGAGATTTCGAGTCCCTCCCTTTCCACCATCAATTCCTTCGTCGCGCCCTGCGGTCCGCCCAGGACCGAGGCCCCCTTTCATGCGGTGCCCGCGTTCAATTGCCGTACAGCTCGGCCAAATCGTGGACGCGAAATCGGTCAGGCACGCTGCGCGGTCTCGACCGAACGAACAGGCGGTGGAGTATCGTTCGGCCGTTGGAGGGGTACTGGGCGGCGCGCGCGCTGAGTTCACGAGCCGCTTCAGTCGCTGACGAGCGTGCGGGCCATCGGCACTCCCCGAGATCGACCCACTCGTCGGCCCTTAGGCCTACGACATCGATCTGCACTTCGCGGGCCCAGTATTCTCCGATCTGAGATCGTCCTGTAAACCCCTCTTTCTCATACAGCAGCGGCAGAGCCTCACGACAAAGCCGCTCGAAGGCGTCTCCGCAATAGGCGTCCCACTGTTGGGCCACGATATGCTCAAACGCACGTTCCGCCGTATATCGCCTCAAGAGGCTCCAGTTGGGTTCGAGGAAGCGGAACCAGAATCTCAATAGAGGATCGGCAATTCGATAAACGACGGCTGTGCGCGCAGGCCGCTTCGGACTCTGCGGAAATAATCGTTCCAGGTAACCTAGGTTGACGAGAGTTTTAAGGTGCGGTGCGAGGGCGCTTGCACTGAGACCCACGGCCCGAGCGATTTCGCCTTGGCCGCGCCTTCCCAGTGCCACGGCCTCCAGTATGCTTGCAGCCTGTTTGAGTTCCGTCAGTTCTTCGCGAAGCAGGAATTCAGGCTCGCCCTTGAAATAGGCGTCGATCTCGAAGAATTCGCGTGCGACATTTTGCGCGACCGACAGCTGAGGATCGAAGCGTCGCAGGTAGGCCGGGATACCGCCGCAAACGAAATACGCGCGGGCCTTCTCGTCCAACGACCATTGCGGGTGAAAGTCTGCAGCTTCCCTAAAGCCAAAGGGTTCGAGCCGAATGCTCGCGGTGCGGCGGCCGTAAAGAGGAGATCGCGAGCCAAGCACCTCGCGCTCCATAAAGCCAACGAAGGAGCCGCAAAGAATCAGCAGCAACCGCCCGCTGTGTTGCCAATCATGATCCCAAAGCCGCTGAATTACAGACGGAAGCTCCGGGCTCGAATGACATGCCCATTGGAACTCATCCAGTACCAGCAGCAGCTTCCGATTTGCCGGTGCGGCGCCGACTACGAGCTTGAGAGCAGCCTCCCACGTCGTTGGAGCCGCTTCCGCGAGCGAGGAATTCCCGAGCCATTCCGCGGCGGCGCGCATGAATCCCCCGATTTGGGGAGTGCGAAGCTTGTCGCTCGCCGTGAAATAGACGGTCGGTTTGCCCGCGGACAGCCGTACGAGCAATTCCGTCTTCCCCACGCGGCGGCGGCCGTAGACGGGTATCAATTCGGAGCGGTTCGAGCTGTACCGGCGCTCGAGCGCGCCGAGCTCGGTGGCTCTGCCGATGAAACGGGGGGTTGCGCTGTGACGCATGGCGTAACCTACGATGGGGAACCTATGCAGTCAAGACTTATTAAGTAGTACCTTAATAAGCCACGATTACTGACATCGTTCCTCCGTGAAGTGAGGGCAGCACTGGTCCCCGGGCCTGGGTGCAGGCGCCAAAATCGTGGCCAGGAAATGCGGGAGATCTGCGGGAGTCGGTCGTGCTCGGTTGTGCTTCGTTGTGCCAA
>JAPTUI010000044.1 GCA_028067895.1 Pseudomonadota bacterium
TGGCCCATGCCGAGCCCTCGATCGAAGGTACGATGGCGCGCATACCTGCCAATTCGACCTCTTCGATCACCCGCCCGGTAAAGCGGCTGCCGATGATGCTCTCGTGCACGAACACTTCCCCCGCGCGCAGCTGCCCGCGCGCCGCAAGCTGGGCCATGCGCGCACTGGTGCCGGTCCCACACGGCGAGCGATCGAGGGCACGCTCGCCGTAGAACACCGCGTTGCGCCCGTGTGCAAGCGGATCCCGCGGCCGATCCGTCCACATGACGTGACTGACGCCACGGATGGTCGGGTCGAGTGGATGGACGGGCTCGTAGCATGCGCGCACCTGCTCACGCACCAGTGGACTCAGGCGCAACAGTGCTGCAGCGCCAAGTGCATCGATGCCCGCGAAACCGGGCTGCGGCTCGATGATGGCGTAGAAATTACCCCCATAGGCGATATCGACCTGCACTCGGCCGAGATCCGGCACTTCGATTTCGAGGGCGGCCTTGGCGAGATATGCCGGCACGTTGCGCAGGATGACGCGGCTCACTTTCTCGCCCTCGAGCACATAGTCGACGCCGATGAGACCTGCCGGCGCCTCAAGGAGAAGCTTTCCGGGCACGCGCGGGCGCAACAAACCATGCTCGAGCGCAAAGGTCACCATCCCGATGGTGCCGTGACCGCACATCGGCAAGCAGCCACTGGTCTCGATGAACAGTATAGAGGCGTCGTGCGCGCGCTCGAGCGGCGGCATCACGAACCCGCCCGACATCAGGTCGTGCCCGCGGGGCTCGAACATCAGGCCGCGGCGGATCCAATCGAAGCGGCGCTGAAAGTCCGCGCGCCGCTCACTCACCGTGTCACCCTCGAGAAACGGCACCCCACCGACCACCAGCCGCACCGGATTGCCCGCGGTGTGCCCGTCGATGCAAAAGAACATGGATTTCATGCACAGGTCCCCGCATAGCCGCGATGGTCTCGAGCTTACCCCGGGTTGTGCAACGTTGACTACGTGGCTTGGTCAAGCACTTGTGGTGCCATTATGCAGGCTCAGAAGACATTGACCACGAGCCCCGCAATCTGCAGATTGAGCGCCTCGCCGCAGGAGGAATGATCTGGCGAACTCCGGCAGCGCCACGCCACCGAGTTCGCCAGCGCTCAGGGCCGCACTCGCGCAGCGCTTCCGCCCTTGTCCGGCAACGTGAGCACGCGCTGATCAACTCAATTGCAAGCTCCCCAGCACGGCCCCGCATCTGCCAATCCGCGCTCGTGAAGGCACGTGGCCAAGCTGGAGATCTCCCGTTTCCCGCGCAAAGAGTTTCCGTACATGCCAGGTTCTACGACCACGCAGGATCGTGCGGCCGCTCGCGATTTCGCGGCCGCCCGTGTTGCCTTCCGCCAGTGGGACAGTGTCGGCATCCTGATCACTAACCCTTTCGCGGCTCTATGGCTGGCCTGTACGTTCCCCTGTCAACGCTTCGCCGACTCCCTCACGGGCGCCTGCGCATGACTCGGGGCCGATGTGAATCGCTACTTCTTCATCGCAGTGGACTTGCACCACCTACTCATTGCCGGTCTCCCGGCGCACCCCACACGATTTCACGAAGACCATTTTTTTGCACGCCTTGTATCGACCGCACACCAGAATGGACTGGGCCAACCGCGGGAAGCAGTAATCCATCGGCACCGAAGTCCGGGGCGATCAGGCACACCGTGGCAATCGTGGTGCGGATGACCGACAGATACTATCTGTAGGCGGCCTGCCCCTCCCGATCCGCTCGGCGACTCCTCAGTCTGTTACCTCGCCGTGACTGCATCGCCCCCGTTGCCGGAAATCGGGTGGACGAGTTAACCCGATTGCTTCGAGGTCATTATGGAACATAAGCTCGTCTAAAAATGCCGCAGATTTCAGGCGGTAAGTGCCAATGGCGACGACCCTCCGCGCCGCAAAGGCAGTTCTCAAGCGCGGAATTTCCGTCACGCAACTCGTTAATTGGCTCCGTCTTGCGCTTAACGGGTCGCGTTTACCTCGGCATTTTCGAGTGGCGTCCTCCGATATTTTCAACACCCATGGACTGAGTCTACGCATGTAGATCGTCGCTTAAACTTTGTCCAGCCCAACACCGTCTTCCATAAGCACGCGGCACGCCGAGCGCATTGTGTTCCTGCAACCATGTCGATGCGCGGAGTTTTTGCGCAATATCAACTCCGACTCATGCCTCAGAGTGATACTGCCGCCGCCGGTAGCGGTACCAGACGAGAAAGAGGGACGCCACAAGACGTTCACTTTTGCACGAGAAGCGTTTCGGGGCACCGCCATCGCGGCATTTTGTCGCGTCTTAACCACATTAGATTTCGTCTTCAGAGGGGCTTTGAGATGAATCCAAAAACTTTTTGCATCTCACTTGATACCACGCGCGAGGGGAGTTCACGTCTTGCTCTGCTGGGTCGAACGGTTCCCGCCACGTCGGCTTTCGCGAGCGGGCTCCTGGGCTCGTTGCTGTTAGCCTGCGCCGCTGCCGCGCACGCCCACGGTGTCTACGCCGCATCGAATTTTAGTAACCTGGGTGTGTTTGCCCGAACGAGCCCCAACACGGCAATGCTTCACCGCACGGTCCGCAACACAAGCACGCGCATGTCCGGAGAATCTTCGGCGACGGCGCTCGCGCCCATCGTCGTCACAGGCATCCGCGGCTCGCTGCTCCGATCGCTAGCGATCAAGCGGCACTCAATTGGCGTCGTCGATGCCATCTCCGCCGAAAGCATTGGCCAATTCCCGGACTCCTCGGTGGGCGGTGCGCTGGCGCATCTGCCGGGCGTCACCCTCAATCGTGGTTCACTCGCCTATTCGAGCGCCTTTGGCGCCCCGACGGCGACGGGCCTCGCGCAGGGCGTGAACGTTAACGGCTTCGGTGGCTCCTTCGACACTGTGCTCGTGGACGGTCGACAGATCGCCTCCGGTAATGGTCAGACCTTTAATTTCTCCGGTATCGGCGCGATGTACGTCGGCCAGATCGACGTGCTGAAGACCCCCGACATGGCCCTCTCCTCGGGCAATATCGGCTCGGTCATCAACGTCAAGATGCTCGACCCGTTCGACAATCCGGGCCTGCATGCAGACGTGAATATCGGCGGCACGGACTACACCATGGACGGGGGCATACGGCCGGCCGTGGGGGCCCTCTTCAGCGATACTTTCGACCACGACAAATTCGGCATTCTCGTCGACGGAGATTACACCGACTATCACACGCTCACTCATCACACGGATGTCGCCGGATGGAAAGGAATTGCAGCGGGCGGTTTCGCATGCTCGGATCTCGCCGCAAATTTCACAACCGTGTTCGGCAGCACGGGCTGCACAAGCGTCGGTCCCGGCGCTGTCGGCAATGCCGCCGTCCCCGTCTGGTTCCCACAGCAGCTGGCCATGTATCTTGAGCGCATCGACACGCGCAGCAAGGACGGCCGCGTGGTACTGCAATGGCATCCGACCAACGCAGTCATGGTCACCCTAGATGAGAATTATTCCTCGTGGGATCAGCACGATGCACGCTGGCAGCGCAGCACATGGTTCGGCTCTTTCCCCGATGCCACGCTCGACGGCAACGGCACAATCACCAACTTCAACTATACCGGCCCCACCGATTACAACGCATTTGTCGCCGATCAGTACATTGTCACCAACACGTACGGACTGAACGTTCTATGGAACGTCAATGACGCATGGACACTCGATTTCGACGCGGACCAGTCGGTGTCCAAGTTCAATCCCAATGGCGGCTACAGTGACATCGACTCCGATGTGGGATACGGCGACGCTGGCAATAATTATACGGGCGGGCTCGTGCTGAATCCAAACCCGGACGTTTTGCCCTATTGGAGCGCCTATGGACCAGGCGCCATTGCCTCTGGCGCAAACGCTGTTGCAGCGCCGAATTATCTCGGACTCACGCCGTTCATCATCGGCTCACATGTTTTTCCTCTGCAAACGCAAGAGAACAATGACCAGATCAACGAGGCGACGATCCGCGCGACTTGGACGCCAGGCGATACCACCAAGGTGACCTTTGGCGCGCAGTTCCTCGACGACGACTGGAACACCAAGGAGTTCGATACATTTACCAATAACTACTGGGAACTCTGGTCCGGCTACGGCCCGGCTTCCAACAATACCCAGGGTGTGGCGTTACCGGCCTCGCTATTTACTCCGGTGAAAGTAGGAACGTGGATGCCGGGCTTCGCCGGCAACAGCAATTTGCCCACGAGCCTCGTGATCTTCAATCCGTACTCTGTGCTGAGCTATCTTGAAACGCAGCCGATTGACTCCCAGTGGTCACCAACGCGTGGTTATCCGTCGTATGTACCCGGAACGGTCCCGGCGGAAGCGCTCAGCATCGGCTCCGTGCAACACGTGTCGCGCATGAACTATTCGCCATTCGTGCAGGCAAGCCACAACTTCAGGTTGGACGGTATGAAGCTGATGACTCGGCTGGGATTGCGTTACGAGCGTACAGATGAAGTCATTGCGGGTCTGGCAGCGCCATTGCAAAGTGTCGCCTGGGAGGGCGCCGGCGACCCGACCGCATACAGCTTTGCCTACGGCTCGCCGCGATGGACTGAGACCACCCGCTCCTACGGGTATTTCCTGCCGGCGCTGGACTTGGCGTTGTGGCCGACGCATGACCTCGAAACAGCGGTCGACTTCTCTCGCACCGAGTCCGCTCCGCCGAACGGTCAATTAATCCCGAACACCACCTACGGCGGACGGGTAAATGCGCTGTCGGCAACCGGAAATAATCCGGGTCTGCTGCCGTATTTGTCGAACAACTATGACTTTCGCATAACGTGGTTCTACGCACATGGAGATTATGCTGAAATTCATCCTTTCTACAAGCAGGTCTCGGACTTCCCGACCTCGAGCGTCACGGACGTAACGGTGCCGATTAACGATCCGGCCCCGTGCACCTACACCGCCGGCACTACGGTCGTGTTCACGGACTCGAACTGCGGCAAGCCGATGGCGTTTGCAGAAACAACCTATACAAACAAATTATCGGCCGATGTGACCGGGGCGGCCGCCACATGGCAACAGTTACTGCCATATGGGTTTGGCGTAATGATCAACGGCACCTGGATGCACAGCAACGCTAATTTCAACGACTATAATCTTTCATCGAATCAGTTCGCGCTAACAGGCATCGGCAGTTCGGCGAATGGCACACTGTTCTATCAGAAGGGCAAATGGCAAGCCCGCGTGACGGTGAACTGGCAAGCCAAGCAACTGCTGTTACTGGGTCAGGAGCAAGGCGGCGGCGCATTCGGCAATGAGCCGGTGTACGAGGCGCCATTTACGCAGCTGGACTTGTCTACAAACTACCAGGTGGACAGATATCTAAACGTGTACTTCACCGCGAGCAATCTGCTGAACTCGGTCTATCACACGTACGGACGCTTCCCGAATCAGACGGTGGGACTGATTGACTACGGCACATCGCTCTCTTTCGGAGTGCGCGCGAAATTCTGATCGATCAGCTCGGACCGGTCGCCAGGGTCACCGCATGCCCCGGCGCGTGAGCCGCCAAGCACGCGATCTCCGCCCGCCCTCACGCTCTGGTGAAGGCGGGCGGCTTTTCGAGCACGCCGAAGACGTGAGGGAGGACCGGCGCTATCGACCGTACCATGCCGGCGACCTGCAGGCGCGGTGCGCTCGCCGCGCAGTCCGGGTGGTGCGCATAGGAAAACGGCGCGCGGATGCAATCCGATCATTGCAGCTTGCAGCGGCCGCGGGAATGGCCACACGAGATGTCCCCGGGGAGGTCGCAGAAGATCCGGTTCGGATACGCGTGCAGTGACGTCGCCGGTGCTTTACTGTATGCATTCACGCAAGCTTCACTGGGCAGCGCACCGGCATGAGCCCTGGTAAACAAGACACTTGCGGCGAACGAATTGCCATCATTGGCGCCGGCGTGATCGGCTGCGCACTCGCCTGGGCGCTCACGCGCGCAGGCCGGCAGGTAGTGCTGATCGATCGGGCCGAGCCCGCCACGGCCGGCGCATCCTTCGGCAATGCCGGTCACATTGCCTGTGAGCAGCGCGAGCCGCTGCCC
>JAPTUI010000305.1 GCA_028067895.1 Pseudomonadota bacterium
TCCATGCCTTTATTCCCCCACCAGGGAGGGCAGCCCCTGGCCCATGACTCGCCCCATGGTTCACACCGTCCCGAGGGCTATTGATCGCCCGATGCGATGGGGCGGATTGCAGCCCCGCGGCAGCCCGCGGGATAGACCGCTGTATGACCCTCGTCTGGTCGCTGGATGGCCCGTTGGATAGCCTCGAAAATTCCGTACAAGGTAAGGGGTTGTGTCACATTCGGGGGGTGCGCTTACGCGCACCGGCTGCGCCGGGCATTCCCCTCGTGTGACCCACCGCCCCCCGGCGCTCGGCGTGGCTGTGCCACTTCTCGCGCCCCGGGGCTACCCCACCGTGGTCAGGGTGCTCACGCACCCCGACACCCCTCAGTCATCACGTCGCCAGTGGCAGCGCATCGGACTCGATCCTACGACGCCGCGTCTTGCGGCGTGGTGGTGGAACCCCAAGTCTCGGAACGCACGGCTTGCGGCCCTCGACGCCGCGCAGGAGGTTGGGTACACACGCACCTCCACCGGGGCTGGGTATGACATGCGGGACGCGGCGGAACACCAGGCAAGCGCTGAGCAGGCTGCGCTCGAACGGCTGGAACGCGAGGAAGGACTGGACCTGCCCCGTATCCGGAACTCTGAAACCGAGCCCGAGATCAAACCGGACGACGAGTGGGACTTCGGACGGTGATGTCTTCCCCTTGCCGTCCCAGGATGAATCCCGGCAGCCGGACCCCTTGCTGCCGATCGAGACCGCAATGGTCCGACAACGCCAGAGCGACCCAGCCATCTGAATGAATTGCTTCGCAGCAGCCTCATGCCGCCTTCGCTGCCTCCTCAAGGAACGGGACGTTGGAACGTATTTGTCCAGGTCGGGGATTTTCATCGAACCAGGCCGCCAGGGCGCTCGTCGAACCATACAGGCGGAGTCCGCTCCACGCTCTGCTATCACCACCTGCACCAGTCAGCGCAACTACCGCTTTTGACGCGAGGCACGTGCCGAGGTTTTGTATACGATCCGCATACGTATTCATTTGTCGATTCCACCGCTTTGTGATACGAAGTTTTTCGCGAACCGGGCTCGAAAGGCAATCCGGTAGAGGCACGGGGAGATGCGTGGCTCTGGATAGGCGGTACAGCGGCTGATCGCCACCTATTGAATCGTTGCAGAGGTTGGGAGCGTGAGCGACAACTAACAAGTGTGAGGGAGTAAACAATGCACGCACGATTTGGACGCAAAGTGCGGTTGATCGGCCATTGCATGGCGATCGCTGCAATCATCTTGGGTCTGCCCGTGCGGTATGCACTCGGACAAAACCAGCAGCTGCAGGATCCATATTCGCCCGCATACGGACATCCCTATAGGCACGGAGTGGTGCCGACGCTGGAAGCCTGGCAAGAAATGCGGGCATGGGAGGCGGCGCACTTGGCGCAGGCAGCGATTTCCGCAGGCACTTCCGCCGACACGGTGACGTACGGCGGAGGCATCGACGGAATCGGTGTGACCAGCGGAACGCCAAGAGTCTACCTGGTCTTTTATGGAAGCCAGTGGGCCAGCGGCGGGGATCCCGACGGGGCGGCGATCTACCTTCAGACACTCTTTTCCGACGTAGGCACGGGCAGCGAGCTGTGGTCCGGCACAATGACCCAGTACTGCGACGGATCCTCCGTCTCTAAAGGCGCGACTTCCTGTCCGAGCGGTGCCGCCTATGTTGGCTACCCATTCATGGGTTCCCTGGCCGGTGTCTGGTTTGATACCTCGAGCGCCGCACCTTATGAGGCGACGCAAGCGCAGCTTTCCGCCGAAGCGGTCGCGGCAGCCGCGCATTTCGGGAATACGTCAGCGGCGTCCAACCGCTACGTTCAGTATATCATCGCGTCTCCATCTGGAACGCACCCGGATGGCTTCGGTTTGGGGTCTAATAGTTTTTGCGCATGGCACAATTACACGACATCTTCATATGGCGATATCGCGTATACAAATATGCCATATGTCGCTGATCTTGGAACAAGTTGTGGAGAGGACTTTGTAAACAAGAGCACGGGCACTCTCGACGGCTTCTCAATCGTTGGCGGCCATGAATATGCCGAAACCCTGACTGACCAGAATCCTTTTGGCGGTTGGACCAATCCTTCGACCGGCGAAGAGGTCGGGGACGAATGTGCCTGGATCAGCTCGGGTCAGGGCGCAGCTGCGAACGTGCGTATGGGGAATGGGACATATGCGATGCAGAGCATATGGTCCAATGACTCCAATGCGTGCGATATATCTCACAGTCTCATCGGAACGTCGTTGAGCGCAGCTTCAACGCAGCAGTGCGGAACGTTCACGACTTCGACGAGTAATTATTCGGGCAGCGAGAGTTATTCCTGCACCGTACAGGTCACGGTCAGTGGTGGATCGGGTGGCTATGTGGCCACCGCGACGGCGTATCCGTTTACAAGCGGTGGGGACACCACCGTTTCATCCACTTCGACCGTGTTTCCAGGCATGGTGACGGTATCGGGCAACACGGTATCGGCTACATACAGCTCAAGCAATGGATGGTGTTTCCCGCCGCCAAGCGGTGCATTGTACGCCATGTTTGGCGATTGCGCATTCCCACAGACGATCGTACTGGCGGTGACGGATAGCTCTGGCAGCACCCAAACCTTCGGGTTCTCGATAGGATTGAGCGGTAACGCGTCCTTCTGCCCGCCGCCGGGTGTGGGCGATGAGTGCAGCGAGACAGATCCGCTGTACGCGACGGACTGAGCGAGTCGCCGGAGTGGCACCAATGCGAAGCACCGCGAGGAAAAAATTCAAGAGGGGCGCGCCATGAGACGAAATTTTCCGCACTGCTACGGAGCGCTGCTCGGTTGTGTGGCGATGTTGGCGCTGGCGGGCTGCGGTGGCGGCTCCTCCCCCGCTCGTAGTTCCTCTGCTTGCGCAGCATGCTCGGTGGGCGGGACGGTTTCCGGGCTCAGCGGTAACGAGAGCGTGACGCTTCTGGATAACGGTGCGGACGCGCTCGACGTCGTTGGCAACGGCTCGTTTACATTCTCGACCGACCAGAGCACAGGGATGGCTTATGACGTCACAGTAAAATCGCACACGCCTGGAATTGCGTGCGCGGTGAATAACGGGAGCGGTACAGTCGGCAAGTCGAATGTGACGGGTGTCATGGTGTCCTGCGCCGACGGCACGGAAAGCGTGCTGTACTCCTTTGTGGGTGGCAGTACCGATGGCGTCCGTCCCGAGGCGGGTCTGATTATGGACGACGCCGGAGACCTTTATGGGACGACGATCGGCGGCGGTGCGAACGGCGACGGCACGGTATTCAAGATCAGCGCTGCCGGCACGGAAAGTGTCGTGCATTCTTTTGGGGGTGGCACAACAGACGGTGCGGGACCATATGCGGGTCTGATTATGGACGGCGCAGGGAACCTCTATGGCATGACGATGTACGGTGGTGCGAACAGTGGCGGTACAGTGTTCAAGATCAGCGTTGATGGTACGGAAAGCGTCCTGTACTCCTTTCCGGCTGGCACGTTTAGTATCCCTGCCGTTTCCACGACTGTCGGGGGTACGTGGATTGCAGGTCAGTACGGGGGCTTGGTCATGGACAGTTCCGGAAACCTCTATGGAACAACAAACGCTGGTGGCACTAGCAACAACGGCATGATATTCAAGATCAGCGCTGCCGGCGCGGAAAGTGTCGTGTATTCCTTTGAGGGCGGCACAACTGATGGGTCAGATCCGGAGGCGGGTCCGATCTTGGATAGCGCCGGGAACCTCTATGGGACGACCTTCGGTGCCGGCGCGACCGGCGCCGGTACTGTGTTCAAGGTCAGTTCCGGCGGTACGGAAACGATCCTGCACTCGTTTGCGGGTGGTACGACAGACGGGTTGGGAGCTAGGGCGGGCGTGGTCATGGACAGTGCCGGGAATCTCTACGGAACGACCTTCGCTGGCGGCATGAAAGGCGACGGTACGGTGTTCGAGCTTAGCCCCACTGGTACGGAAACGATCCTGCACTCCTTTACGGGCGGGACATCCGATGGGTCGGGGCCGTTGGCGGGGCTTATTATTGACAGTGCTGGAAACCTTTTTGGAACGACAGCGTACGGCGGCACGAATGGTGATGGCACAGTATTCAAAGTCAACCCCACCGGTACAGAAACTGTCCTGTACTCTTTCGCCGGTGGCCCAACCGACGGGGCGAACCCGGTGGGAGATCTGGTCATGGACAGCGCCGGGGATCTCTATGGAACGACGGTGTACGGTGGCGCGAACGGCGGTGGCACGGTGTTCAAGATCAATTGACGAGAGCAATCAGCTATTCGCCATCGAGGGTGCACAGACGCAGAGCGGGGTGCACAGACGCAGAGCGCGAGGCAGCGCGGCACGAACTCTGTTGGATCCGCGGGGCCTCGCGCTCTGCGGTCGACGCATTGCCGGCTGGTGAAAGATGTTCGGTTCACGCACGTGCCATTCGCTGTTACGGAATATCGAGGCGGGTGTATTGGTTCGGCGGCGTCTACAGGGTGACGATTGCGGGTCTGCAGGACAAGGCGGCAAGAGACACCCGCACGATCTTTGTGTAGCGTTTCATCGCCGCGTCGTTGCCCTCGTCATCGAGAATGCCCACGTTGATGATCTTGCGTGCCGGTCCTTGGAGCTGATCATGAAGCCTGTGGCAGCGACCCCACCGAATGGAGAAGTGATGATTGGGATTGGTGCCGTCGTAGATCATGGTAACGATGATTTGATTCTTCCCCGCGTCGTAGCGCACAGGCCCAAAGGCGTCCGCCCGCACGTCGGTCACCATCATGACCGTGATTGAAAGCAGCAAGCCAGGCACCCATTTCCATCGACGCGCGCGCATCCGCATGTGCGCGCCGGAATTCTGATGCGAATTCATGGCCAACTCTCCGATCCTGCTTCTTGCCACGACCGCAGACCGCGATTCTGGATCATCTCGAAACTGCCCGCAAACGGCCGAGTTCGCCAGGCCAGGAGCCGTGGTCCACGCGCGAAAGCGGTTTGCATCGGCAGCTTCCGCCCGGATGGGAATACGCGCCCGTCCTGCAGTACGCAGCAGCAGGCTCGCCCCGGGGGCATGGATTAGGGCCGATTGCGCCTCAGAGCGCACCTGGGACGCGCTCCGCACCATCCGGCGGGGCCTGCGCCGCCGGAATCCTCCCCGTCCGCGCACTCTCACCGCCCGAATCGGCGGTTATAGTTATACCCAATACAGCCAAGGCCGCCGCGGACGCGGCGGCGGAGTCCTCGGCCCGGATGAGAACCCAGCGGCGGGTGCGGGTCGTCACGCAGACGCCGTGAGCGTCGAGGTGAACGCCGACCGTCCGGCGACGAGTGACAGTCACCACCGCGCGGCGCGTCAGGGCCGTCTCGACCTCGCGCACGTCACGGACGAGATCGGGATCGTTGCCGACGGCCTCGAGAAGCGGGTCGATGAGATCGACCGGCGGCGTGTCGGGGCCGTGTGGTACCCCGCGCGTGGCGGCGAGGTCGCGGAGCCGGCGCGCGGCCTGCGCCTGCCCGGCTTCCACTTCGGTGTGGACTTCGGGGTCGGGGTGCGGGAACTCACGTTTCTCGGTCACCGTGGCGATCCGCGCGCGCGCTGCCGCGGCGGCACGATGGAAGGCAGCGTAGTCGCCGGCCCGCGCGTGTTTCGCGATCTCGCGAAACTCGGCGGGGGCACCATCGGGTAGTTTGCGGCGCATCTCATCCCACAGCCCCAGCATGCCCTTCGCGCCGCAAATCTGGTAGCCACGGACGCCCCACGTACTGCGCCAGGCATCGTTGCCCTCGAGCTCGTCCCCGGTGATGCATCGACTCAGTTTGCCGTCCGCGCACGCGACAGTCTTGCAGGCATAGGCCATGCAGTACTTTCCGACGGCGTCGATCGAGCGCGCGCGTTCGATTTCCACCGTTGGTCCGCCGCCAAAGCATTTGGTCAGGATCTTCACGACCTCCTCGAGACGCGCCTCGGGGACGAAGAGCGGCAGGTGCCAATGCGTGCAGCCGTCCGCGTGCGCCTCGGCGTAACGCGGCGCGATCCAATCGATCCCCGCCTTGGCAAGC
>JAPTUI010000320.1 GCA_028067895.1 Pseudomonadota bacterium
GCGCTACGAGACGCCGGCAGTTCGCCGGGACGCCGGTGACGGCGTGCTGCACCCCCGCCAGCGCGTGCGGCGCCGCCCCTCCAAGGGTCCCCGCCATAACGCAAGCGACAGCGATGCGCCGTACGCAATTCTTTGCCCGATGCACGCGTGACTCTGTCATGTCCTGCCTCCGGGAGTTTTTCTGCTTGATGCAACCGGTACGCACCGCGCCCGTGCGCTACCCGAAAACCGGTTCGATGCCGCACGGTAACCTACGTTCCGAGCGTGAAGTGTTACCTATTTAATATACTATAAAATATATGATATGCGTAATCCGCTGCAATGACTTTTTCGGCGGCGGCGCATCGCAAGTGTTGCTACGGTCGAGTGCACGTTCCCTCAAAGGGGACTTGTCGTAACGGCGCGAGACCCTCTGGTCGCCTTCACCAGGGCTTGCGACTATCGCCGCGGCGCATGGGTCATCCCCTCGGCGGGCTGCCGGCTCTGCTATCACTTCCGGCACTGCGCGCGCCTTTTGAGGCATGGGAAACAGGCAAATGCACCCCTACGGTACGGTACGGCGGCGAAGGGCGCTTGCGGTGTGCGTGCTGGTTGCAGCCGCGCTTCGTGCGCGCGGCCGAGGCAAGTCGTGTCGGCGTGGACGGCGTATCAACCGACCACGCTCGCGCCGCTGTTCCCGATTGCAGCCGGCCTGCGGCGCCAGTGTCTTATAGATCCGCCGGTAGAGCCGCAGGCCGCCTCGCGATCTCACGCGTCGTTGTTATTCGCAAGCGCATGCAGAACTCTCATGAACGCGGCGCGCTCGGCTTTCGGAATACGGGCGAGCAGGTCCGCTTCGAGATCCTCCATTATGCTCCGGGCCCTTTGCGCGACGCGCCGCCCGGTCTCGGACAGCGTTAGCCCCTGAGAGCGCCCGTCGACCGCCTCACGGACGATCAGATCCCGCTCGGCCAGTCGCGCGGCAAGCGGCGCCATGTTCGCACTGACGATACCGAGCAGGCGCCCGATCTCGCTCTGGGTGACTCCGGGATTGGCGGCAATCACGAGAAGCACCGTCGCCTCCGCCGGCCGCAGCTCGAGTCGGGCCAGTCGCGCAGCGAGCCTCGACATGAGCGCAGCCGACACGCGCCGAAGCGCGTAGCCGGGCAGATCGTTCACTGGGTCTTTGATCACACTGATGCTTTCCCATCGCCTGCATTGTGCACGAACGATCATTCCGTGCGGCAGCGGGCTGCAAAACAAGTCGGCACGGAACGGTCGCGCCGTTCAGGAATGATCCGAACTCAACGAGGCCGTTTTCCTTGATCGGCTCGAGCAAAATGCTATACGCTGTAGGTATTGTAGCCGAAAACGGGGGCCAGCCATGTTTTTTGAACGAGTGAGTCCCATCACCGGCCGCGTCGCCAGCCGTGCCGCCGCGATGACCGCTGCCGAGGCCTGCGCGGTCGCCGAGCGCGCCGCTGCCGGATTCAAGGCGTGGGCGGAGATGGGGCCGAATGCCCGCCGGGCCCTGCTCGGCCAGGCCGCCGAGGCGCTCGAGCAGCGGCGCGATCAGTTCGTCCAGGCGATGACCGATGAGTTGGGCGCAACCGCCGGCTGGGCCCTGTTCAATCTGATGCTGGCCGCCAGCATGACGCGGGAAGCCGCGGCGCTCACCACTCGGGTCGGCGGCGAGGTCATCCCGTCCGACAAGCCGGGCTGTGTCGCCTTGTCGGTTCGCGAGCCGGTCGGAGTGGTGCTGGGCATTGCGCCCTGGAACGCGCCGATCATCCTCGGCGTACGCGCGATTGCGACGCCGCTTGCCTGCGGCAACGCCGTGATTCTTAAGGCCTCCGAGCTGTGTCCGCGCACCCATGAGCTGATCATCGAGGCCTTCGCTGCCGCCGGGTTCCCTGAAGGGGTCGTCAACTTGGTCACGAACGATCCCAAGGACGCTGGCGCGGTCGTCGGCGCACTCATCGATCATCCGGCCGTGCGCCGCGTCAATTTCACGGGTTCGACAGCGGTAGGCCGGGTCATCGCCAGGCGGTGCGCGGACAAGCTCAAACCCTGTCTGCTCGAGCTCGGCGGCAAGGCGCCGTTCGTTGTTCTCGAGGACGCGAATCTCGACGAGGCGGTGAAAGCCGCGGCGTTCGGCGCATTCATGAACCAGGGTCAGATCTGCATGTCGACCGAGCGGATCATCCCGGTGGCGGCCATCGCGGACGAATTCACGCGGCGATTTGCCGAGAAGGCCCGTTCCATGGCGAGCGGCGATCCGCGGGAGGGCAAGACGCCTCTCGGTGCGGTGGTGGACCGCCGTACGGTCGAGCACGTCAATGGTCTCATCGACGACGCGGTCGGCGCCGGCGCGCGCGTTCTGGCCGGCGGCAAGGCCGAGGGCGTGATCATGCCGGCAACGGTCGTCGACGCCGTCACGCCGAAGATGAGGCTGTACCGCGAGGAGAGCTTCGGGCCCATCGTGGCCATCATCCGGGCTGCCGACGAGGCCGAGGCCGTCCGTGTGGCGAATGACAGCGAGTACGGTCTGTCAGCCTCCGTGTTCACCGGTGATGCCGCCCGTGGCTTGCGGGTCGCGCGTCAGATCCACTCCGGGATGTGCCACATCAATGGTCCGACGGTGCACGACGAAGCCCAGATGCCGTTCGGCGGGGTGGGCGCCTCGGGATATGGCCGCTTCGGTGGCGCTGCCGGTATCGATCAGTTCACCGAGCTGCGCTGGATCACGATCGAGACGGCTCCGGGGCACTTCCCGATCTGAGCGGCTGCAATGACAGCACCCGAGCAGGCGGACATCGGCGAGAGAGAGTAAGGGTGAGATATGAGCACTGAGCGAGTGGAAGCGGACACCGTGGCGTTCACGGTGCGCGAAGGCATTGCCTGGGTCAAATTCAATCGTCCCGAGAAGCGCAACTGCATGAGCCCCAGGCTCAACCGGCAGATGATGCGTGTGCTCGAGGAGCTGGAGTATCGGGACGATGTCGGCGTGCTCGTGCTGACCGGGGAGGGCACGTCCTGGTCGGCAGGCATGGATCTCAAGGAGTATTTCCGCGAGACGGAAGCCAAGGGACTCGGCGCCGTGCGTCAGGCGCAGCGGGAGGCCTACGGCTGGTGGCGGCGCCTGCGCTGGTACCAGAAGCCGACGATCGCCATGGTGAACGGCTGGTGCTTCGGCGGTGCCTATGGGCCTCTGTTCGCGTGCGATCTCGCGTTCGCCGCCGAAGAAGCGCAATTCGGCCTCTCGGAGATCAACTGGGGCATTTTGCCCGGCGGCGGGGCCAGCAAGGTGGTGCGTGAGCTGCTCAGCTTCCGGCGCGCCATGTACCTCGCCCTGATGGGCGAGAACATCGATGGGCGCACGGCGGCCGAGTGGGGTCTGGTGAATGAAGCCGTGCCGCGTGAGAAGTTGGAGCCGCGCGTGACGGCGGTGGCCAAGGCCCTGCTGCAGAAGAATCCGATCGCCTTGAAGGCGACCAAGGATGCCCTGCGCCGCGTGGGCGAGATGACCTACGACAACGCCGAGGACTATCTCGTGCGGGCCCAGGAAGCGGCGAATTTCTTCGATAACGAAGGCCGCAAGGAGGGAATCCATCAGTTCATCGACGCGAAGTCCTTCAAGCCGGGTCTCGGAGCCTATGACAAGTCCCGCCGGCACTCCGGCAAGCCGTGAAGCGGCGGGCCCGCGCGTGGATTGCAAGGGAATCGAGAGGCTGCTGCGGCCGCGGTCGGTTGCGATCGTCGGCGCCTCGGCGACCCCGGGCGCGTTGGGCGCTTCGGTGCTGGCGAACCTGCAACGGCTGGGATTTGGCGGTGACATTCACCTCATCAATCCCAACCGCGCGGAGATCAACGGCCGCCCGTGCCTGAAGCGCATCGAGGATCTGCCGCCCGGAGTCGATGCGGCGGTGCTCGCCATCCCCCGGGCCGGGGTGCTTGAGGCCGTGACGGGCCTCGCTCGGCGCGAGGTCGGGGCGGCGGTGATCTTCTCGGCCGGTTTTGCCGAAGGCGGCGAGGCCGGCCGAGCCGAGCAACGCGAGATCACCGCGATTGCCGCCACACACGGCATGCTCATCGAGGGACCGAACTGTCTTGGTTTCGTGAACCACGTCGACGGGGTGGCACTTACCTTCGTCGAGACCTCGCCCGCGCCGCTCGCCGGCCGGCCGGGGATCGCAATCGTGAGTCAGAGCGGTGCGATGGCCTGTGTGCTCGGCACCATGCTCGACAGCCGAAAACTCGGTGTGTCGTATTCGATCTCGACCGGTAACGAGGCCGCGAGCGGCGTCGAGGACTTCATCGAATATCTCCTCGGCGAGTCGCAGACGCCGGTCATTGGTCTGATCGTAGAGCAGTTCCGACGTCCTCGGCACCTGTTGTCGTTGGCTCAGCGTGCCCGGGAGGTGAGCAAGCGGCTCGTGCTGCTGCATCCGGGTCGCAGCAGCGCGGCGCGCGAATCGGCCGCGACCCATACCGGTGCCCTTGCCGGGGACTATGCGCTGATGCGCGCGAAGGTCGAAGCGGAAGGAATCGTCACGGTCGAGACCCTGGAGGAACTCAGCGACGTTCTTGAGATTGCAGTGCGCACCCGCGCACCGAGCCTACCCGGCGCGGCGATCGTCGCCGAGTCGGGCGCCTTCAAGGCCCTGACGCTCGATCTGTGCGAGCAGGTGGATCTCTCTCTGCCGAAGCTGGAGGATGCAAACGCACCGGCGCTGCGTGCAGCCATACCGGCATTTGTTCCGGTGAGCAACCCGCTCGACCTGACTGCCCAGGGACTGGTCGACCCGGATCTGTACCGGCGCACGCTGCTGGCACTCGTGGCCGATGCGCGCGTCGGCGCGATCCTCCTCGGCGTCATCCAGACTGATCCGGCTACCTGTGAGCGAAAATTCCCCGCGATACTCCAGGCATTGCGCGAGCTGCAGTCTGCGCCGCTGATCGTGCTGGCGGGACTCGACGAAGGCGCGGCGGTGCCCGCTCAATATATCGAGGCGCTGCACGCCCTGGGCGTGCCCTATTTCCCGTCCCCCGAACGTGCCATCCGGGCGATTGCGCGACTGTCGGCAGGCGCCACGCGCACCCCGCTCGGAGCAAGCATCCCGGTCGTGCTCGCTGATTCCCCATTGCCCTCCGGGGTGATTCCCGAGTACCGGACCAAGGACTTTCTTCGCCCGCTCGGAATTCCGTTTCCTGCCGGGCGCTTGGTGCGCACGCTTGAGGAAGCCATCGAAACCGTCGAAACCCTGGGGTATCCAGTGGCGTTGAAGGCGCAATCCGCGGCGCTCTCACACAAGAGCGACGCCGGCGGCGTCGTGCTCGGTCTACTCGACCGGGATGCGCTCGCCTCGGGATGGCGAAAACTGCACGCCGACCTCGCCCGACACCAGCCGAATTTGAGCATCGATGGCGTGTTGGTGGAGGTCATGGCCAGACCCGGCCTGGAGCTGATCGTGGGGGGACGCAACGACCCAGACTGGGGCGCGGTGGTGCTCGCCGGCCTGGGTGGCGTGCAGGCGGAACTATGGAAGGATGCGCGGCTGGTCCTGCCGGGTCAGAGCAAAGCATCGATCCTGGCAACGCTCAATCAGCTGAAATGCGCACCGCTCCTCCACGGGTACCGCGGTTCGCCGCCGCTCGATGTACCTGCGC
The DNA here is from genome assembly GCA_028067895.1 of Pseudomonadota bacterium. GTDB lineage: Bacteria > Pseudomonadota > Gammaproteobacteria > Steroidobacterales > Steroidobacteraceae > 13-2-20CM-66-19. Next base: position 5,650 of record JAPTUI010000320.1, read on the forward strand.
TCATCGACCTGATCGCGTGCCTCGGGCAAGTGCTCGACAGCAATCCCTCGATCCGCGAGCTTGACCTGAATCCGGTGATCGCCTACCCGGCCGGACAAGGCGTCATGGCCCTCGATGCGCTCATGGTGATCCAGCGGCCCGAGTTCTGAGGCTCGACGTTGCTCAGGAGCAGGAGCCGGCCGATGCGCGTGTAACGGTAGGCCGGCGACACGCCAATATGACCTCGGGCCGCGGCGGCAAGTGCTGCACAGCCTCTCCGGCAAACGCGCGGAGCTCCGGGAGGTCGGGGCGGGACAACCCGGTCGCCGGGGTGCCCGCAATCAGGGTTTCGGCGATCAGGGCGGACAGGCCACCGCCCTGCGCTTCCTCTGGCCGAACCGCTTGATCACCAACAGATCGATGCCGC
>JAPTUI010000200.1 GCA_028067895.1 Pseudomonadota bacterium
GCGGGATTGTCGACCGGAATGCGCGCGTTCTCGGCGAGCAACACCAGGACGAAGGCCACCGCACTGAAGGCAAGCGAGGGGGAAAGCCCGAGATGTCCGGCGGTCAGGGACTCGGTTATCGCCGGCAGCGCCGTACTCGAGGAAGTGAGCGAGGCGACCAGGATCACCATCAGAAGCGCCGGCTCGGCGAGGAAGCCGACCATCATTTCGCGCCGCGCGCCCAGCGTCCCGAACGCAGTGCCGACATCCATAGCCGCGAGTGCCATGAACATGCGCGCCGCAGCGAACAGTCCGACGAGGGCAATTGCATCGGCCGACACCACCAGCGGCAGCCGCGTCCCCATCGAAGGAATGATGCCCGCGGCGAGCACCATGGCGCCGAAGACGATGTAAGGCGCAAGCCGAAACAGCGGCGAGGCGTTCTCGGCGATGAGCGCCTCTTTGTGGAACAGTTTGCGCAGATTTCGGTAGGGCAGCCAGAGACTCGGTGCGCGGCGGTTCTGCAGCCACGCGCGGCATTGGTTCAGCCAGCCGAGCAGCGCCGGGGCGGCCGCGAGCGCCACCACGACCTCAAGGCCCTGGGTGAACCACTCGACGGCGTTCATGACAGCAATGCCACGGTAAGCAGGACCAACAGCGTCACGAAGCTGTACAGCAGGTATACCGAGATCCGTCCTTGCTGCACGCGTGCGACGGAGTTGGCCACCCAGTCGGTTGCTGTGCACAGCGGCTCGTAGGCAATCCTCCAGATCCGCTCGCGGATACTGATGCGGTAGCGCGGCGAGCTGTCCTGCGGTGCCGGCAGTTCGCGCTGCATCTCGAAAAACGGCTGAAACAGGTGCCGGATCGGCTGCCCGAAGCCTTCCGCCGTATCCTGCATACGCGGGGTAAGCGCGCCGAATCCGCAGTCCCAGGCGCTCACGCGCCGCACGCGCTGGCGGTAAAGGAGCCGCACCGCCCACATCGTCAGTAGCACGACTGCCGCCGTCGCCGTCAGCAATAGCACAGGCCCATAGGACACCGGTCGGCCGGGCACGGGTGCGAGCAGCCAGCTGTGTGCCGAGGCCTGCGGGACCACCGCCCCGAGCAGTTGCGCGCTCACCCGGCCGAGCGCGCCGATCACCTGCACCGGCAGCAGACCGAGCGCCACGCAGCCGAGGGCGAGCCAGGCGAGGCCGAGCCGCTCGAGCCAGCCGCAGTCGTGGGCCTGCTCAAGCGACGCCTCGCGCGGCCGGCCGAGGAAAATGACGCCGTAGAACTTGACCATGACGTAACCGGCGAGCGCCGCGCCGAGTGCCACCAGCGCCATGCCCATCGGGATGAGCAGATTCACGAACGTGTGCGGGACCTGATCGCCGAACAGAAACGACTGCAGCAGCAGCCACTCGGAGACGAACCCGTTCAGCGGCGGCAGGCCCGCGATCGCGAGCGTTCCGATGAGCGTCAGCCACGCCACCCAGGGCATGCGATGGATGAGACCGCCGAGACGCCCTAGGTTGCGCTCGCCCGTAGCGTGCAGCACTGCACCGGTGCCGAGGAACAGCAGACTCTTCATCATCGAGTGGTTCAGGCAGTGATAGAGCGTAGCGAGCAGTGCGAGCGCCGCCACCGCCGGCATGCCCGAGCCGGCGAACACGATGGTCAGACCAATGCCGGTGAAGATGACGCCGATGTTCTCCACCGAGGAATAGGCCAGCAGCCGCTTCATGTCGGTCTGCACCGCCGCGAACAGCGCGCCGTAGAGAATCGTGAACAGTCCGAGCGCGAGCGGCGCCAGGCCCCACCACCAGACGGGCGGGCCGAGCAGGTCGAGCCCCACGCGCAGCATTCCGTACACGGCGGTCTTGAGCATCACCCCGCTCATCAGCGCCGAGACCGGCGAGGGTGCTGCCGGGTGCGCCTCCGGCAGCCACACGTGCAACGGCACGAGACCTGCCTTGGCCCCGAAGCCGGCCAGCGCCAACAGAAAGGCCACCGCGGCCCAGCCGGCCGACAGGTGCGCGCTGCGCATGGCATGGAAGGTGAACGGACCGGCGCCGTGCATCAGGCCGAAGGCCAGCAGAATCGCGAGCGCACCGACGTGAGCCATCAGCAGGTAGATCAAGCCGGCGCGGCGGATCTCGGCGCGGCGGTGTTCGGTTACCACCAGGAAATACGACGTCAGGGCCATCGCCTCCCAGGCGAGCAGGAAGCTGTAGGCATCCGCGGCGATCAGCACCCCGCCCATACTGGCGAGGAACAGGTGGTACTGCAGGCCGAGCAGGCCCGGCGTCGTGCCCTGCCCGGCGCGGAAATACCCGCCGGCGAACAATGAAATTCCGGCTGCGGCCGCCCCGAGCAGCGCCAGGAACACGCTCGAGAGCGGATCGAGCCGCAGGTGCGCCGGCAGCCCGGGCAGACCGATCGGCAGGACCATCCGCTCGATACCCCCGCCGAGCAGACTGGTCACGGCGAGCACCGCGAGGGCGAGCCCGATCAGCGCCCCGAGCGGAAACAGAACCCGGCCGGCGAACCGCACGCTGCGCGGGCGCAGGAGGCCAGCCACGCCCACGGCCGCCCAGCCGAACAGGAGCACGACGCAGCCGACCAGCAGCTTGGGCAATGGGGTGATCACAGGATGCACCAGAATGTGTATCGTATTATCATTGGATGCACTTCAAATGTGAAGAGGAATCATCTCGTGCCTGTGGAGACGCGTACCGCCCGCCTGACCGTGCTGATCGATCCGCGCAAAAAAGCGGTTTTCGAACGCCTGTGCGCCGAGGAGGACGCCACCCCCTCGCAGGTCGTGCGCCGGCTGATCCGGACGTATATCGAGGAGAAGCAGGGACGGCCGTGGCGGCCGGAGGAAGAGCCGCTGCCGGCTCAGCGCGCGCGCAGCTCGAAGCAGCGGTGAATGTGCGGATTGCGCTCGAAATCCGGCGGCACCGTGGCCGCGGAGATATCCACCAGCGCGTAGCGGCGCTCGAGCTCAGGGTCGAGGCGGAATCGCTGCGCGTTGGTCGAGAACACCAGCATGCCGCCCGGGGCGAGCAGCGCCATGCAACTGTCGATGAGTGCGCCATGGTCGCGCTGCACGTCGAGCACGCCTTGCATGCGCTTTGAGTTCGAGAACGTCGGCGGGTCGAGAAAGATCAGTTCGTAGCGCGCCGCGGCGCGCTGGGCCGCCTCGAGCCATTTGAAGCAGTCGGCCTGCACCAGTTCGTGCCGGCGGTCGGCGAAGCCATTCAGCGCCAGGTTGCGCTGCGCCCACTCGAGATAGGTGTTCGAGAGATCCACCGACGTGCTGGAGCGCGCGCCACCGGCCGCGGCGTACACCGTGCCGGTGCCGGTGTAGGCAAAGAGATTCAGGAACCGTGCGTCGCGCGCGGCGCGGCGCAGGCGCTCACGGGTCAGACGGTGATCGAGAAACAGGCCGGTGTCGAGGTAGTCGGTGAAGTTCACGCGAAACTTCAGGCCCCCTTCGCTGACCACATGGAACTCCCCCGCTCCGCCGACCTTGGCATATTGCTCGCCGCGGTGGATGCGCCGGCGCGTGCGCAGTTTGATCCGTTCGCGCGGCACGCCCGTAGCGCCCGGCAGTGCCGCCAGCACCTCGGCGCGGCGCCGGCGCACCGCTTCTTCTTCGATGGTGCGCGGCGCGGCATATTCCTGCACGTACAGCCACGTCTCGCCGCCCTCGGCGCTCACATAGCGATCGATGGCGAAGGCGTACTCGGGCATGTCCGCGTCATACAGGCGGTAGCAGGACACCGATTCGCGCTCAGCCCAGCTGCGCAGCCGCTTCAGGTTCTTCAGCAGCCGGTTGGCGAACATGCGCGCCCCCGGCGCCTCGGCGAGCCGGTTGTCCGGACGCGCCAGCGTGCCCGGCTCGCGCAGACTGTCCGGCTCGATGCGCATGCGCAACAGCCGGCATTCGATCCCGCCGTTCCAGACGGTATGGGTGCGCGCTGCCCGGATCCCGAGCTCCATGCCGAGCTGCGGAGCCCCGGTGAGCACCACGGCGTGCCACCCTTGAAAGAACTCGCGCAACGTCACGCCGAGCTGACGGTGGGTCGCGCGTGCCGCCTCGAGATCCTCCAGTCGCGCCCCGTAGGGCGGATTCGTGCAGAGTAAACCGCCGCCCGGACCGCTCGGCCGAGCGCCTTCGAGCGCTCCGACCTCAAAGCGCACCCAGTCCCCGACGCCCGCTCGTTCAGCATTCGCCACGGCGGCGCGCACCGCCGCCGGATCTCGATCCCGGCCGCGCAGCGGCACGGCATCCGGCGAGGCCGCGCGGCAGCGCCGCCTCGCCTCAGCGTGCAACCTCTGCCAGAGCGCTGCGTCGTGACCACGCCAGCCGAGGAAGCCGAAATAATCGCGCTCCAGCCCCGGGGCACGGCCGGCGGCAATGAGGGCCGCCTCGATCACCAGGGTGCCCGAACCGCACAAGGGATCAAGGAACTGCGCCCCCTCGGCGGCGAGTTTCGGCCACTGGCTGCGCAGCAGAATGCCGGCGGCCACATTTTCTTTCAGAGGCGCGGCGAGTCCTTCGCCCCGGTAGCCGCGCCGATGCAGGCTCTCCCCGGCCAGATCGATGTACAGCGAGACCGCAGTCCCGTGCGCATGCGCGTGCACACGCACCGAAGGCCGATCGCGTACGACATCCGGGCGCGATCCGCGCAGCGTGCGCACCGCATCGACGATGGCATCCTTGAGCTTCAGCGTCCCGAAGTGACTGTTGTCGATGGTCGGATGACGGCCGGTGAACTCGCACGCCAGGCTGGCGCCCTCCGGCAGGTGCTCCTGCCACGGCACGGCACGCGCGCCGAGATAGAACGCGTCGGTGCTCGGGGCATCGAAGCGCGCAATCTCGAGCAGGATGCGGTTGGCGACCCGCGACTCGAGGCAGGCGCGGTAGGCGGTCTCGAGCGTACCGCTGAAAGCCACGGCCGCGGTGCGCTCGCGCACCGACTGTGCGCCGAGCTCGGTGAGCTCGATGGCCGCCAGATCCGCAAGTCCGGGCGGCACCGTGGCAAGGAGCGAGTACAGACTCATTGGGTCACCGTCAGGCGGTCGCGAATCGCCAGCAGCACATCGTCGCGCGACACCTCGCCGATCAAGGTGTGGCGCCATTGTCCTGGGGTAACCGGCAAGGTCCGCGCCTTCTCGCGCAGAAAACCGTCGAGCGCCTCGGTGAGGGACATCTCGGGCGAGAGGGCCTCATTGACCGGCTGCGCGACGGTCTCGACGTGCGTGTCCCCATTGATCTCACCCTTTTGCAGACGCTCGTGAATGTCCCGCGGCCGGAACCAGGAGACCAATTCATCCCCATCCGTGACGTACACGCGCCGAACCGAGCGGCGCGAGAGCCGCTCGAACACCTCCGCGAGCGTCGTACCGCGCGGCACGACCACGGCGGCAGGTTTGATCAGCGGCTCAACGGTGCGCACGCGCCAATCATCGCCCTGCTCCACGACAATGGTGTGTGCAAGCGCTGCCGTATAGACGGAATTGCCGTGGCGATAGACCTTGGCGGTGAAATACGCCGTCACGCACGTCAACATCAGCGGCAGGACCACGTGGTAGTCGACGGTCATCTCAAAGATCATCAGGATGGAGGTGAGCGGTGCCTGCGTGGTCGCGGCCAGGAACCCGCCCATGCCGATGACTCCAAAGGCGACCGGCTGCGTGATCACGTGCGGCATCAGCCACTGCAGCGCCCCGCCGAACAACGTCCCGATCGCCGAACCGATGAACAATGAGGGCGTCAACACGCCGCCCACACCGCCGGAACCGACGGTCGAGGCGGTGGCAAGCACCTTCGCCAGCAGAATGGCGAGCAGCGTCCAGCCGAACAGGTTGCCGAGCAGCATGCTGCTCACCACGCTGTAGCCGTTCCCCCAGACCTCGGGCACCAATACCGAGATCAGCCCGACGCCGAGCCCGCCGAGCGCCAACTGGAGGTACAGCGGCAAGTTCAATTTCACAAACTTCGATTTGCTGAAATCGAGCAGCGACAGAAATGGCGGCGCCAGATGCCCGAGCAGTAAGCCGAGCAGCAGATAGAACAC
>JAPTUI010000521.1 GCA_028067895.1 Pseudomonadota bacterium
ACCACGGCCTGGGCCTTCCTCACCTGCGGCATCACCCTCGGCAGCTGGTGGGCTTACTACACGCTCGGCTGGGGCGGGTTCTGGTTCTGGGATCCGGTCGAGAACGCCTCGTTCATGCCCTGGCTGATGGGCACCGCGCTTATCCACTCCCTCGCCGTCACCGAGAAACGCGGCCTGTTCAAGAGCTGGACGCTGCTGCTGGCGGTGCTCGGGTTCTCCTTGAGCCTGATCGGCACCTTCCTGGTGCGCTCCGGGGTGTTGATCTCGGTGCACTCGTTCGTGGCGAGCCCGGGGCGCGGCGAGTTCATCCTCACCTTCCTCGTGATCATGATCGGCGCGGCACTCGCGCTGTATGCCTGGCGAGCCCCGCAGATGCAGTCCGAGGCGGGCTTCGAGCTGAGCGCGCGCGAGTCGTTCCTGCTGTTCAACAACATCCTGCTGGTGACCGCCTGCGGCACCATCTTCGCCGGCGAGATGGCCCCGATCATCTCCATGGCGCTGCACCTGGGCAAACTCTCGGTCGGCCCGCCGTACTTCAACCCCACCTTCCTCGTCTCGATGCTGCCGCTGCTGGTGCTGGTGCCGTTCGGGATGCACGCCCGCTGGAAGCGCGGCGGGCTCGGTGAGCGCGGCCGCACGCTCTCGATCGCACTCGCGGCCGCCGCGCTCATCGGCTGTGCGGTGGCGTTCGGGGCGTTCACCGGCGCCGGCATCCTCTCCCCGGTGAGCATGACACTCGGGGCGTGGATCATCCTCGCCTCGCTGATCGATCCGATCGACCGGCTGCGCCGGCGCATCGCGATTCCGCGTGCGGTGCTCGGCATGACGGTCGCGCACATCGGGCTCGGCGTGTTCGTCATCGCCATGACCGCGGTGCAGGGGTTCACGGCCGAACAGGACGTCGCGCTGACGCGCGGCATGAGTGCCCGTGACGGCGGCTACACGTTCCAGTTCGAGCGCATCAAACCGGTGCACGGCCCGAACTACGGCGGCGCCGAGGCGAAGATCCTCGTCACCCGCAACGGCAAGCCGGTGACCGTGATGTATCCGCAGAAGCGCACCTACTGGGTGCAGCACATGGTCACGACGCACTCGGCGATCGACATCAACGGCGGCAGCAACATCCTGGTCGCGCTCGGTCAGGATCTTGGCGACGGCCGCTGGAGCTTCCGCCTGCAGGTGCGCCCTCTGGTGCTGTACATCTGGATCGGCGCGCTGATCATGGCCGCCGGCGGGTTGCTCGCCATCACCGATCGGCGCTATCGGCTCGCCGAATCGCGTGAGTCGGCCGCCGGTCCGGTGCCGGCCGCAGGGGCGGGCTCATGATGCGCTACTTCGCGCCGCTCGCGATCTTTGCGGTCATCGTGGTGATCTTTGCCTTCGGCCTGCACCAGGCGCCGCGCAAGGATCTCGTGCCCTCGCCGCTGATCGGCAAGCCGGCCCCGAGCTTCACGCTGCCGAGCCTCGCTGACCCGGCGCAGACGGTCAGCAACGCGGCAATGCACGGCCATTGGTATCTGCTGAACGTCTGGGGCACGTGGTGCATCTCCTGCCGCCTCGAGTCACCGGAGCTGCTCGCGATCGCGCACACCGGCGTCGTGCCGCTGATTGGTCTTGACTGGAAGGACAGCCGCTCGGCCGCCATGCGCTACCTGGCGCAGCGCGGCAATCCGTATCAGCAGATCGCGTTCGATCCGGGCGGCCTCGAAGCCATCCACTGGGGCGTGTACGGGGCGCCGGAGACCTTCATCGTCAATCCGCAGGGCATCATCGTTTACAAGTACATCGGCCCGATCACCCCGGGGGCGTGGAGGCGGGACTTCCTGCCGCGGCTGCGCGCCACGCAGACGGTGTCGGGCTCATGAGCCGCCGCGCGCCGCTCGGCGCTCTGACGTTGACTCTCCTGGCGCTGCTCGCCGCGCCGTTTGCGCACGCGATTGCACCAACGCGCATGCCCACTCCGGCGCTCGAGGCGCGCTACGAGCGGCTGATCCACAACTTCCGCTGCATGCAGTGCCAGGACGAGTCGCTGGCGAACTCCCCGGTGAGCCTTGCGGCCGACATGCGCCGCCAGATTCGCCAGATGCTGCTCGCCGGAGACACCGATTCGCAGATCCGGCATTTCTTCGTGGCGCGCTACGGATACTTCATCCTGTTCAAACCGCCGTTCGTGCTGAAGACCGCCTGGCTGTGGCTCGCCCCGGGCGTGCTGCTGGCGATCGGCACGGTGAGCGCACTGCGGGTCATCCGCCGGCGCGCCGCGGTCGTGGCCGGGGACGACGAGGACGAGTTTCTCGATGACGGCCTCACCGGGCCGCGGAAGCACACCTGATGATCGTATTCATTCTGCTCGCGACGCTGCTCACGGCGCTGGCCGTCGGGCTGGTGTTGATTCCGCTGATCCGACCGCTGCGCACCCAGGACGCGCCGGCGCCCTGGGCGGCGGTGGCCTCGTGCGTGCTGCTCGCCGGCGGCTCGGCCGCGCTGTACCTGCACTTCAGCACCTGGTCCTGGCGCCTCAATCCGGGCATCGACTCACCCGAGAGTCCGATCGAGCAGCTGATCGGTCAGCTCGATGCCCACCCGCACGACCTAGACGCGTGGCTGAAGCTCGGCAAGTCCTACGTGGTGCTGCAGGAATACCCGCTCGCGGTGCGCGCCTTCCGACATGCCGATCGGGTCGCCGGCGGACGCAGCGCCCCGGCACTGATCGGGGAAGCCGAGGCGATGATCCTCATCCACGATGCGACGCTCGACGGGCCGGCCGGGCAGCTGATCGAGCGGGCGCTGGTGCTCGAGCCGAATTCCCCCAAGGCTCTGTTCTTCGGAGCGGCCGAGGCGATGCGCCGCGGCGACCTGACGCTGGCGCGCGCGCGCTTCACGAAGCTCCTCGCCATGCAGCCGCCGCCGGACGTACAGCTCGTTCTGAAGCGGGAGATTGCCGCGATCGATGCGAAGATGGCCGTAAAAAAGCCCCAATCTCCGGCAAAAGTGGTCCGATCATCCCCGGGCTGAGCGGACCTGCCTTCGCGGGCGGGGCCGTTGCAGGAACCGAATCGGCTCTGGGGTGGTCTTATGTTGAGCGGCGGCACCGCCGCCGCGGGTTCTTCGGAACCCGTTTCTGAGTCCCCACCGAAGGAGAGCGCTCATGATTCAGCCAGCTCATGAGGGATCGCAGGTCCAGAAGGGCACCAGTGGACGCGGGTTCGCGTCCATGAGTCAGGAACGTCAGCGGCAGATCGCCAGCATGGGTGGCAAGGCCGTACCGGACGGAAAGCGCAGCTTCTCGCAGAACCGACGCCTCGCGGCCGAAGCGGGTCGCAAAGGCGGGCAGAGCGTTCCGGATGCGAAGCGCAGCTTCTCGCAGAACCGACGCCTCGCGGCCGAAGCGGGTCGCAAAGGCGGGCAGAGCGTTCCGGACGAGAAGCGCAGCTTCTCGCAGAACCGCCAGCTTGCGGCCGAAGCCGGCCGCAAGGGCGGGCAGGCGAGTCACGCGGTGCATCGCGATTGACGGGCGGCGGCGGCCCTTCGGGGCCGCCACGCGCCGTCCGGGAACAGCATCCTCGGACTGAACGGTCCGAGAACGGCCGCAGCGTGCAGCCGTCAGCGCACGCAGCGCGCCGCGCACACGATCCCGTTCGGTCCCTGAGGTGGACCACGCGGTGGATCGCGCTTCATCGTACCCCCTTTATTCCGGCACCAGGGCGGTCGCCGTTGTCACGTCACTGTCACACATCGTCGCTACCCTGCGGCGCGCTGTCGCACAACTGCAATGAAGAGTGACCGATGCGTGCCCCTCGTCCGTTCGCGCCGCTTGCCGCGTTCCTCGCCGCCCTGACCGTCCTTGCGCCATTCGCGCATGCACAACGCTCCCCGGTGCAGATCCGGCACGTCCTGCTGATCAGCGTCGACGGGCTGCATGAGGAGGATCTCGCCCGCTGCATCGCCGCCGGGACCTGTCCGCACCTCGCGGCGCTCGCCCGTCACGGCGTCACCTACACCGACGCGATGACCTCGCGCCCGTCGGATTCCTTTCCGGGCATGATCGCCCAGGTGACGGGCGGTACGCCGCGGGTCACCGGTGTCTACTACGACAATACCTTCGACCGGGCCCTGTACCCGGCCGGCTCGGACTGTCGCGGCCCACTCGGCGCCGAAGTGCGGCTCACCGGCAAGCTCGATCGCGACGAGGCACGCCTCGACGGAGGCGCGCCGGACGGACTTGCCGGCAACAGCGCCACGGCCATCGACCCGCAGCGCCTGCCCGAGCGGCTGCGCGACGGACACTGCGCGCCGCTCTGGCCGCACAACTACCTGCGCGTCAACACCGTATTCGGTGTACTGCATGCGCACGGCCTGCGCACCGCCTGGATCGACAAGCATCCGGCCTACGACATCCTGAACGGTCCGGGCCGACCCGAGGAGGGTCCCGGGCGCAACATCGAGGACTTCTATGCCCCCGAAGTCCATGCGCGGCTCACACGCGCCAACCTCGCCCTCACCGGTCCGGGCGGTGCGCGGCTGATCGATCCGCGGCACGCCTTTCAGGACTCGACCGCCGCGATCGAGCGCTACGACGCTCTGAAGGTGCGCGCGCTGATCGACGAAATCGATGGCTTCGATCACACCGGCACACGCCGCGTCGGCACCCCGGCGCTGTTCGGCATGGACTTCCAGGCCGTCAATGTGGCGCAGAAGCGCCCGTCGGGCGGCTATGTCGGCCCGGGCGCACTCCCGAGCGCGAAACTGACGGCCGCAATCGCGTTCGTCGACCGCTCGATCGGCCGGATGGTCGCCGCGCTGCGCCGCCGCGGGCTCACCGCCTCGACCGTGCTCATCGTGAGCGCCAAGAGCGGCAACACGCCCATGAACCGAGCGGCGGTGAAGATCATCTCCGACCGAGCGGTGCTGACGCCTGCGCTCGACAAGCTCGGCCCCGCGAACCGCTTTCACGTCGCCGACGACGTGCTACTCGAGTGGCTGACGCCGGCCTACCGCGGGCGCGTCGCGCAGGTGATCCAGAGCCTGATTGCCCAGCAGGCCGCCGGCACCGACCTCGGCATCGGCACGTTCTACAGCGGCCCTGAGCTCGATGCGCTGTTCGGCAATCCTCGCACCGACGCGCGCGCCCCAGACTTCATCCTCGAGCCGCGCGCCGGGGTGATCTATGCCAACCACACGGGCAAGATCGCCGAGCACGGCGGGTTTCACCAGGACGACCGGCACGTGGCGCTGCTCGTGTCGAACCCTCGGCTCACGCCCCGCACCGTCCAGGGCGCGGTGCGCACCGTGCAGATCGCCCCGACGATCCTGCGGCTGCTCGGGCTGCGCCCACGCCTGCTTCAGGCCGTGCGGCGCGAGGGCACTCGGCCGCTGCCGGCGCTGACGCTGCGCCGTTGACCGCTGCGCGGCACCGTACTATCGTCGCTCGCGTGACTAGGGGAGCCCCGGCAGGGGGCTGAGAGGCCGACGGCGTCTGCAGGCGCGGCGTGGCGACCCTTCGAACCTGATCCAGTTCATGCTGGCGTAGGAAAGTTCTGCTCGAGCGCTTTCTCTCGGCGGTGGGGCTGGGTCTCCTGCGGTTAATCCGCTCCAGGAGCCTCCACGATGAATGCCGTTCCCAAAGTCGTCGCCGACGCGCTGCCCGCCTCCCGCAAGATCCACGTGCAGGGCCACCTGCATCCGGACGTGCGCGTGCCGATGCGCCAGATCTCCCTGCACCCCTCGAGCGGTGAACCACCGCTGACGGTCTACGACGCATCAGGACCCTACACCGACCCGGCCGCACACATCGACATCGAGCGAGGTCTGCCGCGCCTGCGCGAGCCGTGGATCGTGGCGCGCGGGGACGTCGAGCGTTACGAGGGCCGACGGGTGCGGCCCGAGGACAACGGCACCGGTGCGCCGAGCACCGACGTGTTCGCCGCCGCCGTGCAACCGCTGCGCGCCCGAGGCGGCCGGGCCGTGACGCAGCTCGCCTATGCGCGCGCCGGCATCATCACCCCGGAGATGGAGTTCATCGCCATCCGCGAGAACCTCGGGCGC
>JAPTUI010000176.1 GCA_028067895.1 Pseudomonadota bacterium
CGGTTCGGGTGACCGGCCCTATGCCTTGACGAATGCGCCATCTGGTAGCATGCGCGCCACAGACCGGACCCCATCCCGGAGAGGTGGCAGAGCGGTTGATTGCACCGGTCTTGAAAACCGGCGCCGGGGCAACCCGGCCGTGGGTTCGAATCCCACCCTCTCCGCCATAAAATCAAGGACATAGGTAAATCCTCTCGGTCGCCCGGAAATCTCGTGCTGCACCTCGTGTTGCACTGGACGCCCGGGCAGCGCATATTTAGCACTTGTGAGTGTCAGGCGCAAGTGCAGCAATCATGGCGACGATCCGCAGGCATAAGGCGCGAGGCGGGGCGGTCACGTTCACCGCGACCGTCCGCATCAAGCCGTTCCCGCCGGCATGCAAGACGCTGCCGAACCGCAAGGATGTCGAGGCTTGGGCCAGGGAATTGGAGCGCGAGCTGCGCAAGCAGCGGGACCGCGGCGGCCTTCGGCGCGATGTGCCCAAGATGACGGTCGCGCAGCTCATCACGGAGTACCTCGAGGATCCTGAGACGAAGGGCAAGCGCTACTTCGATTCGCTCTCGCTGCTGCTGGCGTGGTGGGTTGGGCACTACGGCTCGACGAAGGTGATGGAACTGAACGTGCTGCAGCTGCGAGAGGCGCGCGCCACGCTAAAGACGGGCAGGGCGCCGGCGACGGCGAATCGATATCTGTCCGCGATGCGTTCGGCCTGGAATTGGGGACGCGCCGCCGGCCTGGTGCCGCAGGAACAGTCCTGGCCCTCACGGTTGATGCTCACCGAGCCGAAGGGCCGTGTCCGCTATCTATCCGATGGCGAACTTGCGTCGCTCCTCGAGGCGGCTGGGACACTCTCGGCGACGATGCGCGCGGCGATCCTCCTCTCGGTCGGGTGTGGCATTCGTCAGAGTGAGCTGCGGCGCCTGCGATGGGCGGACGTCGACCTCGACGGGCAGCGCATCCGGGTGCTGCTCACCAAGAACAACGAGAGCCGATCCGTTTACCTGCCGGCCTCAGCGGCCGATGCACTGCGCGCACTGAAGCGCGGCCCGGTGGTCGGACAGACGGTGATCGCGGATGACCAAGGGCAGCCCGTTGATAAGGATTGGCTTGCGTACCGCTGGCGCATCGTTCGCACCGCTGCGGGGCTCTCGGACTTCCACTGGCACGACATGAGGCATTCCTGCGCCTCGTTCCTGGCGCAACAGGGTGCGACGCTGCTCGAGATCGGCAGCGTGCTGGGCCACCGCTCGCCCGCCGTTACGCAGCGCTACGCGCACCTCGTCCAGGGTGCACCCGTCACGGGACACGCGGCCCTCGATTCGAAGCTCCGGGGCGGTAAGTGAGGCGCTCCAAGACCGTCGGAATGCTGGAGACCCGCGCCGCCCGAGACGCCTCAGTGATTCGAGAGTGGGAGCAGGCGTATCAGGCTGCACGCAAAGCCGGGTCCACCGAGCGCGCGGCGCGGGCGGCTGCAACCGCCGAAGCTGCCCGCCGCGCCCGCCTGACGCCGCGGCGAGTTCAGATGATCCTCAAAGAGGAGAGGCCGAGGATCCAGCGGCAGGCCGAGGTGTACGCGCGGGCCCTGCGGACGATTGAGCCCAAAATGACCCTGATGCGCCGCGCTCGCGCGCGGCTCACGTGCGAGCAATGGAGCTATATCCAGGGGATGCCCGCCGACCTGGCGCTGCCGATGCTGGGGTTGATCGCCGACGGCGCCGAGGCGCTCGAGGAGAACAAAAAATTGCGGGCGCGCCTCACTGTGCTCTTGGGGACTTCCACAAATTCAACGAAACGGTAAGACGGCTGACGAGTTGGCGCTAGTCTCCTTGGTTTCGTTGAACGCAAAATATCGGTTCGGGTTGTTGTAACTCACAGACGCTAAGGGGATTGTGTGCGTAACGGAGGACGCGCACTTGACCACTCGCACGATTCGAACCACTTTTACCGCACCACATTCGTGGGATCTCGAACACTGGCCCCACGAGGTCTACCCGCATACCGAGAGCCGCGCCCGCTGGCTGCTGCGCAGTCACCGTGAGGAGCTGTTGGTGGCCGGCGCGCGATATTCCAACTGGCTGCAACGACAGGCTTCGAACGTCCCGGGATACCAGAGCAACGCCAATCCACGCCCCGCGCGCCACGAGGGAGAGGGACGATGAGCGGCGCGATCACTGAAATCTCTCGTGCGCGCCTCCAGCGCGACGCTGACGTCCTGCTGAACAACTTCTCGGACACGGATGTTGCCAACTCTCAACGCTTCGCCGCCCAGCACGCTGAAAACGTCCGGTACACCGCTGAGGCGGGCTGGCTGATCTATGACGGCCGGCGATGGGCAATCGACCAAAAAGATGTCTCGGTCACGGCGCTGGCCAAACAAACGGCAATGTCCATCTACGATGAGATCAAAGGCGCGGAGAACCGTGACCAGATCTTCGCCTGGGCCAAGCGGTCTCAGTCGCGTCGCTCCATCGAGGCAATGATTTTCCTAGCGAGATCCGAGGCTGGAATCCTTACGAAGCTCACAACTTTTGACCGGGATCCGATGCTACTCAATTTGGAGAACGGAACCCTCGATCTGGCAACCGGACAGATACGGGCACATCGGCGGGAGGACTTCATAACCAAGCTCGTCCCGATCAGGTATCAGAAAGATGCCGAGTGTGAGCTGTGGGACGCGTTCCTGTGGCGCGTGGTCGGTGAGAGCGTGGAGCTGTATGAGTATTTGAGGCGCCTCGTCGGGTACCTCCTCACTGGATCAACCACCGAGCAGGTCCTGCACTTCTTGCACGGACTCGGGGCCAACGGAAAATCTGTCTTCTGCGAGGTGCTGCAGCGGCTGCTCGGGGATTACGGCGTGGTGCTGAGTCCCGAAGTCCTGATGCTGAAGAGACACGGTGGAATCCCGAACGACATCGCTCGCCTTCGGGGCGCGCGCATGGCGGCACTAAACGAGACGACTCAGGGTTCCAGATTCGACGAGGCAAAACTCAAGGATCTGACGGGCGGGGATACCCTGACAGCGCGCTTCCTACACCGCGAATTCTTCGATTTTTCGCCGACCCACAAGATCCTGATCCGGGGGAATCACAAGCCGGTAATCAACGGCACCGACGAAGGGATCTGGCGCCGCCTTCGGCTCGTACCCTTCACGGTGCAGATCCCGACCGAGGAGCAAGACCATCGCCTCGTCGAGAAGCTCAACAGTGAAGTGTCTGGAATCTTGAACTGGGCCGTCCAGGGGTGCCTCGAGTGGCAGCGCGATGGACTCATGCCGCCGCCCTCGGTGACCGAGGCGGTGCAACGGTATCGGGAGGAGTCCGACACGCTGGGCCGGTTCATCAGCGAGAGCTGCATTTCCGACCCGCCGGCACAGGTGAAGGCATCAGCTCTTTACCAGAGATACGTGACGTTTTGTGAGGCAGCCGGGGAGCGGTGGATCCCACAGAAGGACTTCCCCGCCGAAATGGAACGCCGCGGGTTCGTCTACAAGCGCGGAACGGGCGGCCAGCGTCTCTACGTTGGTATCGAATTGAGCCATTCGGAGTCTTCGTGGGAGGCCGAGTGACGCCAAGTGACGCCATTGCCGGTTCTTTCCCATGCGCGCGCGTATGTGAAAAAGAAGCGGATGAGGCGTCACTACGCGTCACTCGTCGGGTTCCCCTGTCTCGGCGAGGGGACACCAAGGGGACAGAACAGGGGACAAGAACGTGACACACCGAACAGAGAGAGACTTCCGGCCGGCGATCGTTGCCGCGCTTTATGGCGAGCAGCCTCCGCCGGGAGCCAGCCCGGAGGTGCTGCGGGAGTGGATCGTGCGGCAGGTCGATCTCGGCCGCAGCGAAGGCGAAACTGCGACCGCTTCCGGTCTGACGGTTACCGAAGTACGACGGGCGATCGCGGAGCGGGCGCCGCGGTGAGCGCGCGGCCGACAGTTCGGCGGCTCGAGCGCGGGCACCTCGAACGGCGGCGTCCTGGTGGTCCATGGGTGGTGCGATTCCGCGTGGAGATCACCGATCCCGAGACCGGCGAGACGCGCCGGCGGCAGCGGCGGGATGAACTCGGCTGGTTTCGGTCGAAAAAGGCGGCCGAGGTAGCCCTCACGAAGTTCTGGACGCTCCTGCAGGCCGGTGACCTTCAGGCCGGATCGGCGATCCGTCTTTCGGCCTACTGGGCCCGCTATGCGGAGTTGCACCTGCCGTTGCTCCGCAAGAGTAGCCAGCGCGCGTATCGCGCCAGCATGGCGCATGCCCTAGGCATACTCGGCGAGCGCCAACTCCACGCGATTGGCCCGGAGGAAGTTCAGCGGCTGATCGGATCGATGCACTCGGCGGGCCTCGCACGCGCGACCGTCAGGCAGAGCGTGGTGCGGCTGGTGGGCCTTCTCGGGCGGGCTCGGCGTGACGGCTTCGCAGCGCGAGCCATCAGCCTGAAGATGCTCTCGTTCCCGCGTGAAAGGGATGCGCACAGGGAGCCGCGAGCCGTGACGCCCGAGGAGCTAGACCGAATCCTCGAAGCGTCGGCACCCCGGGAGCGGGCGATCTGGGCCCTTGGTGCGCTCGCGGGTTGCCGGTGCGGCGAAGTGATGGCACTCACCTGGGGAAGCCAGGGTGTCGACCTCGATCGAGGCGTGGTGCGCATTACAGGAAGCGCTAGCAGCGGCCGGATCCATGCGGCGAAGACCTTGAAGGCCGTCCGCTCAATCCCGATGCTGCCCGAACTCCGCCGGATCCTGGCCGAGTACCAGCAGGTCAGCGGCGCACAGGCCGGCGAGTTCCTGTTCCCAACCGCCAAGGAACCGAGCCGGGTACTCGACCAGGATGACGTCAGGCGCCGCCTATGGCACCCGCTGCTGCGACGCCTCGGAATCGGGTCGATGGGCCTTCACAGCCTCCGACACGCCCTCGCGGCGCGCCTGGCGAGACTCGGGATGAGCGAAGCGGAGACCGCTGCTTGGCTCGGCCACGGCAACATCCGCCAATCGCGGCATTACACCCACCTTCTCGAGCACCAGCTGGCCGAATCGCTGGCCGCAGCGCTGCGACGATCCGGTGAGGACGTCCCGTGAGCCCGAAACAACTGCCTACAGAGTGGAACATCCTGCGACGAAAACCCACTCGCCGCAGCGGCCACAACACAACTCCGGTACCACTAGAGAGTCTCCGTAGTACCTGAGCTTCACTGCACCCAAGAGGTTGTCCGCCATGCCTGATTCCGATGACCGCGACGCTCCGCATCCCAAGGCTCTTGTGGCGATCGCCGCGGCCGAGCGTCTCATCCTCGAGCTGAAACGTGGCTCGCTCGCTGGCGCATGGATCGCCTGCAGCCAGGTGCAGCGCCAAATCGATGAGATGACGGCAGAACGGTGCCGCGGAGCAGGCGATGGCGTGCCCGGGGCGGCAGCATGAGTAAGCCATCGCGCCGCTGGGTGCGCCGCCAAATAAGGCGCTGGCGCCAGGAGCTCGAACAACGCCCGCCCAAGAAACGGAGCGATCGCTCCTTCACGACCTGGGCGGATTTGGAGCGGGAACGAGGGAAGCCGCGGTGAGCGGCTACGATCGCGCCTGCCAGCACCCGCTCCTTTTGGCCTCGGCGGCAGGGTCGCTGCCCTGGCGCGGTTCTGGGCCGTCGATGTTAGGTCGAGCCCTGCCACGGGTAGGCGGCCGGCTATAAACGGCTATGGCACCCACGGCACCCATCCGCAGGCTGACCCTCACCCGCCCGCGGCTCCTCGCCCAGGCGAAGGCTGGCCCAGCCAGGGCCGAGGCGCCCGTGGAGGATGGGGGGGTTTCCGTGCGGGCCTCGATTCGTGGCCCAAGCGCGTGGTGCAACCACGCGCAGCCTCGCGAAATTGGCGAATCCTTCCCGGTGGAGAATGGCATGCCTCAGGCCGCCCGATGCGCGCAGGGCGGAGCCTCCTTCGAATTCCGGCGCCGCGGCCGGCCGCGCGAATACTGCTCGCTCCGTTGTCGTCGGGTAATGGAGCTGCGGCGCCGGGTGTGGGACGCGCGATTTGCCGAACTGGAGGATGCGC
>JAPTUI010000463.1 GCA_028067895.1 Pseudomonadota bacterium
GGTCCGATGCATCAAAATCGCGAAAGATGTAGTCGCCCTTGCTGCCGGTGCGGGCGTCGGTGTCCTTCTCGAAGTAGGCATTCGGGAAGGCGGTGGCGCGGATCTGGTTGAAGGTGACTTCGCAATGCTGCTCCAGGGTCTCACCGAGCATCTTGGTGGAGAGCCGGGCCTTCATGTCGCGCAGGCGCTCGATAGCTTCGTCGCGGTCCCGGATCTGGGTCTGGTACTTCTCAGCCAAGGCTTTTTCGGACAGCTCCTTTTCGAGTGCTGCGCGGTCCAGAGCGGCGCGCAAGGCATCGCGTTCCTTCTGAACGGCATCGAGCGACTCCCGAATGGCCAGGGCCTTGCTGGTGTCGTGGGCCTGGACCTGAGCCTGCAAGGCCTGGATCTGGGCATCCTTTTCCGCGGCAACCCGTTGGAGTTGGTTGAGGAGTTTGGCCTCCGAGAGCTCCGAGAGCGAGGCGATTTGAGCCTGGAGCTTGGCAATCTCGGCATCCTTGTCGGCCACGGATTGCTGACGCGCTTGCTCGAGCTGTGCCCGGGCGAGCTGTAGGGCCGTCTCTTTATCGCGTTCTGCCAGCGCCAGGCGTTCTGCAACCTGCTTGTTGAATTCCTTATCGCGTACCTGGCGCAGGATCTCGGCGTAGCCAGATTCATCGACCTGAAAGGCCGTGTGGCAGTGGGGGCAGACGATTTCGGGCATGGCGCGACTCCTGTGCGAAGGTGAGCGGGGGGCTAGGGGGCGGGCGTGAGGCGGGCTGTCTCCGGGTCGTAGACGTAGTCGGTAATGCTGCCATCTTTGATGCGTTCCACAGCCTCGTCGATGGCGAACAAGGGCACCAGAAACCACTCCTCTGGCCGTACCGGGTGACCAAAGCGGTCGTGGATGGTGATGTTCAGGCGCGCCGGCGCGAAGAGCCGATGGAGCAGATTTTCCAGTCGAGTGCGGTTGATGCCCGCGAGCTTGTAGGTCGCGATCACTTCGACTTTAGCGAGGAGGTAGGTGGCCTCGTTCTCGGCGTTGGCGATACGGCTTTCGACCTTGCCTCCCGTCACCCCGATCTTATGGATGAGCTCGCGGTGCTGCGCGACGTAGGGGTGATCGGATAGGGAGCGCAGGACGTAAATCGTGCCACTTTCCACATCGTCGGACTCGAGCTCGCCACTAAACGAGAGTTGCCCGGTTTGGGGCGACGCCAGGCGTCTTGCGGCGGGGTCGTCGTAGAACGCCCGCTGCAGCGAGCGCAGCAGCAGATTGCTTTCCGTTCCATTGGAATAGATGACACGCAGGCGACGATCGACTTCCCCAGCAGTGGTTTTCAACGGATCTCCGATCTCAGCGACGTAAAGCGTGAGCCCGTCCAAAACAAAAAAATCCCCGGCTTCAATGGCGCGGCGACCGGCCTCGATGGGTTGGGACTGCCGCATGCCGGTCTTGATCTCCGTTTGTACCCGCTCGAACAGGGGCCGAAGGGTTTCGAAGTCCTTGCACGGCTTGCGGTCTGCGATCTCCTCGGCGGCGCGCTTTTCGGCGCTGGCTCGGACATGGCGAAGTACCGTGATATCGTTGGCTTCGCCGGTATCCGCCAGTTCGGCGGCCAGATCGTCGATATCGGGTATTTCCTCCACCGACGCGGCAGCGGCTAGCCCCCCGGCAAGCAAGCCCTGATGATCCAGCGGCTCCAGCAGAGAGCGGCATTCCGGAAGCGCACGCAAGCGGTCTAGCCGCACGGCGTACAGGCGCTCGAAGATGTCCCGATCTTCCCCGTGCTGCGGGACCCGTCCGTGCGTTGCCACGAAGCGTTGGATGTCCTCAAAGCCCGCGATGATGCGCTCTTCTCTGGCCGAGCGTCCGTCTTTTTTTTCGGGCGGCGCGAACTCGGCCAACTCTACCGCGAGGTCGTCGAGATCGGCATTACTCATAGCGTCCCTCCGCCTTGAAGCGCATAAAGGCGGTCGCACCCTCGGCCATGCGTCGCTCCCAGGGGTCTTGGGCACCGAGCGCGGGAATGCGTCCGCGTTCCTTCTTGAACTGAACGGCGCGGATGGCCAACTCCTTCGCCTCATCCGGTGTCAGGCTCGTGCGTTTGGCCGTGATGGCCGCCGCGACCTGCTTCAAACTATCTTCGCTCATGGTTTTGGCGAGGATGGCGTAGGCTTCCCCAAATGGGTTGATGCGGTCGATGAGGTCGATGTCCAGTTCGCGCACATCCATCGCAAAGCGGCGCACCCCGTGGATCAGGGCGGTGTTGGGCGCGCCGTCCTGCCCGCCTTCTGTGACGAGCCGCTTGGCCTGCTGCGTGAGGTTCAGCGCTGCGATGGCGTGCTGGCGCACGGCCTCCTGATCGTCGGCGTCGAGCTCGGGATACTTTTCCTTGATGATCTTGCCCATGCGAACCTGGGTCAGCTCTTCGGGCACCAGCTCCTCATCGAACAGGCCACGCTCAATGCTGGGCTTGTCCTGCACGAAGGCCGCGATGACTTCGTTCAGATCTTCCTGACAGATTCGCGCCGCCTACGGGCTCTTGGGCTCGGCAAGGCCCTTGATCTCGATTTGGAACGCCCCCGTTTGTTCATTGACACCGACGTTGCAGCGATCCGGGTCGTAGCCATCCTTGCCGTAGTTAAAACCCGGGGTTGGGCCATTATCAGGGTTCTTGGACTTGAACTCGAAGCGTGGAGCCAAGACCTGCTCCATCAAAAGACTCGCTGCGATGGCCTTCAAGGTGTCGTTGACCGCCTCGGTGACAGCGGCCTCGGCAGCATCCGGCTCGGCGATCAGATTGGTGAAACGGGCGCGGGTCTTGCCCGGCGCGTCGCGGGTGGCACGGCCAATGATCTGCACGATCTCGGTCAGGCTGGCGCGGTAGCCCACGGTCAGCGCATGTTCGCACCATATCCAATCGAACCCCTCTTTGGCCATGCCCAGCGCGATGATGATATCCACATAGTCGCGGTTGTTCTTCTGCGCCGGGTCTTTGAGCGCGGCGGATACCCGGTCGCGCTTGACAGTATCATCATCGACCAGATCGGCGATCCGTAACACACGGCCGTCAGGGCGCTTGACGAGTTGGAAGCCCGTCTCGGGGTCGATGCCTTGCCATTCCCCCAACGCCTCGATGATGTGCTCCACCTCGCGCATTTTGTCCTTCGTGCTCTCGCGGGAATTGACGTTGGGAATGTGCAGGATGGTTTTTTCAGTGGGGTCGAGGACATGGAGGATGTCCTCGACGTAGGGGCCGCTGTAGAAGAAGTAGCCGATGTCCAGTTGCTTCAGGTACTCGTAGCCGTTCAGTTGCTCGTAATAGGTGTAGGTGACGGACTCGAACTGGGCTTCGTCCGACGGGGCGAGCACGGCCTCGGCGTCGCCCCGAAAGTAAGAGCCGGTCATGGCGACGATGTGCGTCTTGCCTCGCGCGATGAACTGCCCCAGATGGGTGCCCAGCTTGTTGTCGGGGTTTGAGGAAACATGGTGGAACTCGTCAACCGCGATCAGGCGGTCGTCGAACGCCGCCACGCCGTAGGAATCGACCGCGAAGCGGAGGGTCGCATGGGTGCAGACCAGCACCTGGTCGTCGCTCTCCAGGAACGCGCCGAGGGCCTTGACCTTGCCGCCGTTGTCATTGCCCGGCGCATTGCAGAGGTTCCATTTGGGTTCCACCCGCCAGTCGGCCCAAAAGCCATACTTCGACAGTGGCTCATCGTTGAAGCTGGCACCAATAGCTTTCTCCGGTACCACGATGATGGCCTGCTTCAAACCCTGGTTGTGCAACTTGTCGAGGGCGATGAACATCAGGGCGCGGCTCTTGCCCGACGCGGGCGGCGACTTGATGAGCAGGTATTGCTCGCCACGCTTCTCATAGGCGCGCTCCTGCATGGGCCGCATCCCGAGGGCATTGGCCTTAGTCGATGCGCCACTGCGGGAATAGGTGACGGAAACGGACGGTACGGATTGGATCTTGTCGTTCATGCCTTGGCTCCCGCGTTGCGCTTCTTGCCCTTCGTCGGTGCGGCCGAAACGGTCATCTTGGTGTAGAGATCGAAGAGCTTCTCTAGCCGCTCGGTGTCGTTCTTGAAGCGACGGCCGATGTAGATTCGCTCCAGCACTTCGTCATTGCGCTCATGCGCTGCGCGCAGGTCGGCGGGCATGGTCTCGGGGGGGTAGAGGTCGGCGATGGTGGCCGGGAAATGATGTTCCCGCGCCAAGAGGATGTCTTCGGCGCAGCGCGTGAGGTCGGCCTTGTTTCTCTCGGTCAATGTCGGCACCGGGAAGGTATTCCAGCCGAGGGTGTTGGAGTAGCGGAAATCGGTTTTCAGCTTGCCGCAGACGGTGGCGATCCAGACCAGGTGCAGGCGTGAGGCGATGAGCGCCATGTTCCAGAGTGGGGCGTCGTAGAGGGCGAAGGCGGCATTGGAAACAACTGTCCCGGCAGGCTCGAAGCCACAGGGCAAGTATTCTCGAGATTCAGAGGAAACGCTAGGTACGATGATCGTCGAGCATTTGCCGAAGAACATGCGTTGGAATTGGTGCGGCTTATCAGCAATGTCCTTCGCTGTAGTTCCTCCAGTAATCCGAACATTGTGTACGGCGGCTATCCGCCGAGCAATTGGGTCGATGTCCTGAGCTTCACGTAGGTGTTGGTCTTCAATCCACAGACAATAGCGCACTAGGCCACGGATGAACTCAGCAGAACCAAGAATGCGTCGAATGAATCGGTCTTGTTGTGTGCTAGTCAGTTGCAGCGCGTCGCGCTCACTCCGGGAGAGTAAGAGTTGTCCACCATCGATCGGAGTGTTCCCGAAGGTCATCTCACTCTGTGCGCTGACCGGCTGACTAGCCTTATCCACGATGACACTTTCGCCGACTGCCAGATAGGCATTGATGTGAGCGCATTGGCGCTCAACGACTTGTCCCGAGTCGTTTAAAGAGAAAAGGCGCCTCGGACTGCGCGGCTGTGAAGAGATGCCAATGATCGCGACGGTCACGCCGGCGTTGTGAGTTGCAAGGTTGGCCCATCGAAAGGACGTGTGCGCAAACTCGATTTGACAACCGCTGGCTAATATCGCCGGCCACAACACTGGAACCTGCAAGCCTTGGCAGATTGAGTTGGTAGACACAAAGGCGGCGGCAGAGGTCGTCTTCACACAGTAGGCGGCTGCTTTGATGAACCACCCCGCAACATAGTCCAACGACTTCCAGTTCTTAACTCGATTCTCAAAGAGAATCTGCAGGTCGGCCTTCTGCTCATCCCTTTGATCGCGCGAACCAAGGTATGGCGGGTTGCCACAGATGTACGTTTCACCGCCTTCGTTCAGAAAGTCGATCTCGGCTTGGTCCAACGGTGTGGAGAACAGGTCATCGTCCTGCACCTTCACGCCGGTGCCGGTGGGAGGACAGATGCTTAGCCAGTCAAGCCGCAGCGCGTTGCCGCAGGTGATCCAGTTTTCATTCCGCAGAGGTAGAAATTCGGCCAGGGCCAGCTTTGGCCCCCGGTACAACACATCGCACTGATACTCGGCAATGACCAGCGCCAGACGGGCAATCTCCGCCGGAAAGTCGCGGAGCTCAATGCCACGGAAGTTGGTGAGCGGAATCTCGGACCCGCGATCCGGTTCGCTACGCCGCCGGTTGATCTCGGCCTCAATGGCGCGCATATTCTTGTACGCAATCACCAGAAAATTGCCCGAGCCGCAGGCCGGGTCAAAGACCCGGATGCGCGCCATTCGCTTGCGAAGGTTCAGCAACATGCGCGGGTTGTCGCCCGCCTCGGCCAGCTTCGCCCGCAGGTCGTCGAGAAACAGCGGGTTCAGCACCTTGAGGATGTTGGGGACGCTGGTGTAGTGCATCCCGAGCTCGCCGCGCTCTTCGTCTTCGGCGATGGCCTGGATCATGGATCCAAAAATGTCGGGGTTGATCTTCGTCCAGTCCAAGCCGCCGACATGCAGCAGGTAGGACCGGGCGATCTTGCTGAACTTCGGCACGTCCATGCTGCCGGAGAACAGGCCACCGTTGACATAGGGGAAAT
>JAPTUI010000455.1 GCA_028067895.1 Pseudomonadota bacterium
AGTCGCGGAGGGCTGGGCGACGCCGTTCAGCGTGCCATACAGATTGCCGGTGGCGACGATCCGATGGGTGATGGTGATCCGGTACACATCGAGTGTCCCCATCACGGTCGGGGTGGGGTGCCAGACCAGCCCGAAGCTGTATTGGACGGAGTGCTCCGGGCGCAGGCCGTTGCCGAGCCCGAGCAGCCGCCCGCCCGGGGAATTCGGCGGCAGCTGCACGAACGCGCTCGTCGGCGTCACATTGGTCGACGAGTAGTACTCCTCGGCCAGCGTGGGGGCGCGAAAGCCGCTGCTGACGGTGGCTCGCAGGGCGACGCGCCGCGTCAGCGCGTACCGGCCGCTCAACTGGCCCACGGTCGCCGAGCCGAAATCACTGTAATGCACGTAACGGCCGGCCGCATCGAGCCTCAGCGGCCGCACCGGCCGTGCGGCAAGCTCGACATACAGCGCCTCGGTGCCGCGGTGATGGGTGCCGGCGTCGCTCGGCGTGAACCCCGGATAGCCCTGCGCGCCGCCGTCGAGATAGGAAATGGGGATCCCCGCGCCGATCCCGTAGCGGTCGTCGCGATACTGCACGCCGGCGGCCACGTTGAGCGGACCGGCGAGCCCGACCGCAAAGTCCCGATCGAGGTCGAGATTCGAGGTCCACTGCGTCGTTTGCAGAAAGCCGTCGTAGTAGTCCGAAGGCGTCGGGTGTCCGGTGGCGGCATAGACCGCGGCATTGGCGGAGTGGAGCGTCTCGGCCTCGAAATGATCGCGGCCGTAGGTGCTGCTGAGGTCCCAGTGCCAGCGCGCCACCGTCCCCTTCAATGCCGCCGTCATCGAGTCATCGGTTTCGCGGCTGGCCTCGAGCGGCACGAACCCGAACGGGAAGGGATAGGTGACTTGGCCCGTCACCGGATCGGTGTACGAGACGGCAGCCGGCAGGCGGTACTTCTGGAAGGATTGCGCACGCTTCAGGCCGTAGGTGGCGAACACGGACAGGCGCACGCCCTCGGGTAGGGCGAACCCGGAATTGACCTCGAAGAGCTTCAGATCGTACTGCCCGTCGCCTTCCTCGGCACCGAGGTAGGGATAGCCCGGGACCTCGAGCATGTTCGAGTCCGGATAGGTGGCGAGATTTGCCGGATTGATGACGCGCTCGTCGATGGCGCTGCGGTTGCTGCTGCCGTGGTGATGCACCTCCGCCGTCACGTTCAGGTAGCTGTGCGGCAGCGGTTCGAACCCGGCGTTGACCGAGACGTCACCGGTCACGCCGCCGCCGTCCCTGTAGCCGCCGTAGGTCCCGCTCAGCTCACCGCCGGCGGCGTTCTTCTTCAGGATGATGTTGATGACGCCGGCGATCGCCCCGCTGCCGTACTGGGCGGCCGCGCCCTGGTTCAGCACTTCGATGCGCGAGATCGCCGCGACGGGGATGAAGTTCAAATCGGTGCCGGCACAGCCCTGATAGGGGCCGCTGTCCACCTCGATATTGGCCGTGGTGTGACGCCGCGCCCCGTTGACCAGCACCAGCACATCATTGCAGCTCAGGCCGCGCAATCGAGCCTGCAGCGTCTGGCCAGCCATGTCGTTGCCGAAGGCTTGCGCGGTGAAGGCCGGAACGAGCTGCGCGAGTGCGGAGACCAGGCTGGGATTGCCGGCCGCCTCGGTGAGCGCCCGTGCACGCACGACCTCAACCGGCACGGTGCTGGCGGCGACCGTGACGCCCGTGGTTCGCGATCCCAGCACGACCACCTCAGAGAGACGGCCGTTCGGGGCCGCAGTGCGGTGGCGGGTGGCTTCCGGGGCGGTCTGCGCGCTCGCGCTGGCAGCGAACACGGCCACCGCGGCGAGACTCATCACGAGCGAATGCCGCGCGGCGTGCGACCCACTGGTGTTCAGCATCGGCGGCTCTCCCCTGCGTAATATTCGCTCGGCTATACCGGGTCCCAGCCATCTGCGCGGGCGCATGCGCCACCTGACGTCGCGCTGCACTCTGCATCCGCTCGAAGGCCTACCACTCCCACCGCACCGCGATGCCGCAGACGTTGGCGCTCGGGCAGTCCTCTGGCGAGAAGACCGTCGCACACCGTTTCCGTCGACTCGCGCTCCGCGGCATTGGAGTCGGGGCGTCTCCCGGGATCCTCCGGCGAAGCGCCGGCACCCTCAACCTCCCGAGGACCCGTGATATTCGTCCGTATATCACGCAGCATAGCAGAACCCGGCGAATGCATCCGTGCATGGGAGCCTCGCGGGGTTCAGCCGAGTGCGCCGCATTCGCGCCCCGAGTTCAGGGCGAGACGGGCGCACCCGTCGGGCCCGCAGCGACCCGAATCACTCGGCGCGATCGGCAACGCTGGCGCGTGACAGCCGCCAGGGTCGCTCACCGCCGGTTCGCATCATCGCGGCCAAGAGGTTCGGCGAGATCGCAAGAAGCCCTGGGCCGACGAAGTTCCGCGCATGGCGGCACTCCGAGGGGCCCGATACGGCGCTTACCGCCCTGCGGGCTCTCTGAGATGACGAATCTCAGCCGTCTCCAACCTCCGCTCGGCCCGCTCGGCAAGCGACTGAAGTTCGGCCCTGGCCCACCTAATAGCCTCGGGCAGCGCCGGGAGGTCGGCCGCGCGAATCGCCTGCCATTGCGTTGCGGCTTGAGGCAGAACGCTCAATTTCTCGACGGACGCGGAGAGCAACGCAAGTCGATCGGCCGCCAACACCGTGGCGAGCACGTACTGAACGTGTCGATAATTCGGGTGCTCGCTCACCGTCTTCCAGTCGAACAGATCGCGCGCGGTCAGTGCCCAACCCCGGTAGAAGAGTTTCTTCGCAATGACCTCTTCGACAGGTTCGAGCGCAAACGGCAGCGTAGGGTCACACTCGGACTTGCGGTTCAGCAATGAACCACTCACGATGAAGTCGATCTCGCCGTACTGGTGCTTGAGCTTCACCCACGTGGCGTCTTCCTCGTAGCCGCTCAAACGATCCTCGAACGCCTCATTGAGTCGGGGCGTCAAGAATCCGATCCACTGGGCATCATGAATGAATAAGTCAACGTCGTCACTGATCCGATGATCAAGGGCCAGCATGAGCCGCGTTCCCCCACCCATCAGCGGATTCATGGACGCCCCGCCTGCACGTCTCTCGGCATCGGCGACCATCTCGGCCGCCAGCGCCACCAGCTCGCGCCACGAGCCGTGTTCCTTGAATTGACGGATGTCCTGTTGGGTGATCATGCGGCACTTTCCCATGCCTTCACCGGCTGCATGCCGTTCGCCACGGCTTCGAGGTACAGCGAGCGGACCGTGCGCCACGTGCCACCGACCTGCAAGGCGGCCAACAAGATGGACTGCGGCGGGCACTCGACAAACAGCGACATCAGGAGCGCTCGACTGAGGCCGGATCGAATACTGCCTGATGATCCCGAGCGCAATGCGAGAGCCAGATCGGCCGTAGGCAGTACGTGCCCGTACGGCGCGTTCAAGTGCCCCGCGATCATTTCCAGATGAGATGTCATCTTCGCAGTCACCTACCAACTATACCACTGGGGCGCCACTGCGATTCGATCCTCGCCGGGGTGAGCCGAGTGCGCAGCATTCGCGCCCCGAGTCCAGTGCAAGACGGGCGCACCCGTCGCGCCCGCACGCGACCCGAATCACTCGGCGCGTGACAGCCGCCGACGCTGCGGCTTCGGCCGGCGCCGGGTCCGGGACGACACTGGGGGTTTGGCGGACGAGGCGATCGGGGCGAGCGCTTCGCGAGCGAGCGCCTGCACTTCATGGTCGAACGCGCGGTAGGCGCAGATCAGTGCCGTCCCAAACTGAGTGAGCGCGGCGCCCCCGCCGCCGGCACCTCCCACGGTTGCGGTCGTGACGGGCGTTGCGAAAGAGTGATTGAGCTGATCGAGCAGGAGCCAGGCTCGCCGATAGCTCATCCCGAGGCCGCGCGCGGCCTGGCGCAGCGAGCCGCTACGCTCGATGCCCTCCAGGAGCTCGATCTTCCCCGGACCGATCGAGCACCCGGCGGCAAAATCGACCCGAAACCGTACCTGTGTCATGTCATTGTGCCCATGTGGCGAACTCAGCGTCCGGAGCGTCCGCCACCCGTTCTGTTCGAGGACGATCGCCCGTCCGCTGACGCCGGGAGACTCTCCGCCGGCGTCCACGGCCCTCTGCAGTTCACTCCGCTTCGCCCGACTTCGAACCGGGGGAATCGCGCGGCGCGAGTCCCTCGGCAACTCTGTGACCGCCCCCGGTCGGCAGGCCTCATCGTCGCGCCGCGGCTCAATCGGCCAGCAGCCCCTGCGCGGCCAGGAGTCGCAGCGCGCGCTCCAGTGCGTCCGGGTGCGGTGCTGCGCTCGCCCCGAGCGCGCGCTGCCAGTCGCGCAGCAGTCGCACCGAATCCCGGCTGCCGTCGAGCAGACCGACCAGCGCGCGCAGGGTCGCGTCTGCGGCCAGCAGGCCGGACGCACCGCGCACCGTGAGCGCCTCACCGCGCTCGGCCTGCAGACGCGCCACGGCATTCGCCCGCGGCTGCGCGGCGACCTCGAGCGGGAAGCTCAGCGGCTGCGCATACATCTCCAACGCTCCGCTGTCTTCAGACTGCAGCAGCAGGCTCACGAGTTTGCCCTCGGTGAGCGCATCGAGGGGCCCATCGGCTCCCCGCCGCGCCTCGATCCGCTCGCGCACCTGGCGGTACGGCAGCGCCGCAGGGAACGCCGCGCCGAGCGCTGCGTAGAGGAGCTTCGGAACCGGCTCGCTGCAAGTGAGCTCGCGCCCGAAGGCGTCGCGAAACTTCACCGCACTCTCGTCGGTGAGGTGATCTTGCGCCGCGGGCACCAGGGAACTGCGCAGGTACACCGGCGCGAGCGTCGCCGGCGAGGGATGCGCCGTAAGCGGACGGTTCGAGCGGCAGAGGATGCTCTGTCGAAACCCGCTGCAGCCGATGAAATCCAGATACTGCTCGCGCACCAGACGGTCGGGGATGGCCTCGAGCCAGCGCTGCACCGGCTCGGGCAGGCGCACGCGCTCGCGCGCCGCGAAGCCGGACTCGGCGACGAACTGCAGCCCGAGCGCGCGCGCCCCTTCCATGAAGTTCAGGAAGTAGACCGGTTCGTTTTCCTCCGCGAGCAGATCGTAGCGGATCAGCGCATCGGAATCGGTATAGGCACCGAGCACGCGCGCAAACAGCTGCCGCTCGAGCGTATTCGGCGGCATCGAGCCGACGATGAATTCACACACCTGGCGCGCCTCGCGCACCTTGTCGGCCGGATCGGGGATGTCCTTGGTATGAAACACAGTCAGATCGCGCATGATCTGGCGCACGTGTCCGCCGGGGTACGCGTTGTAGCTGATGTAGGCGAGGCCCTCCGGTGCCAGATGCCGGGCACAGATCGAGAGGATCGCCTGCTGCGCCGCTTCGGGGACCCACGAATAAACTCCGTGCACGATGATGTAATCGAAGAGTCCGGCATCCTCTGGAAAGGCTCGCACGTCCTCGGCCCGGAATTCGCAATGGTGCACGCCGGCGCGCTCGGCATAGTCGCGCGCCCGCGTGATCGCGCCTGCAGACGCATCGATCCCGAGGCAGCGCGCCTCGGGATAGGCCGCCGCAAACGGCACCAAGTGCCCGCCCTCCCCACAGCCGAGTTCCAGGATGCGGCTCGCGCCGAGCGGCGGCGCACGCAGACCGAACAGCGCCGCTACGGTGCCGATGCGACTGGGCGCCGCTTGAGGGTAGAACTTCCCCGGGTAACGCAGCTCGTCGTACGGGGTTGCCGGATGGTTCAAGCCCCTGACTCGCCGTCGTCCGAGCGCTTGCGTCGGCGTAACACCGCGCCCAGCAGGCCGATGAATCCCGCACCGAGCAGCGCCAACGTACCCGGCTCGGGCACCGAAGACGGGGCCCCCGTCAACGCCGGGTCCGGCGAGGTGAGCAGATTGACGGTCGCGCTGCCGGAAAAGGACGGATCGAAGATCAGTTGTGAACCCTTGTTACCGTTGAGGCTGCCGACGAAGAATC
>JAPTUI010000367.1 GCA_028067895.1 Pseudomonadota bacterium
GTGCATGACTCGGGGCCGGTGCGGGTCGCTACCCCTTCACCGTAATGGATTCGCACCATCAATCTCCTGCCGGTCTCCCGGCGCACCACAGTAGAACTAAGACATTGAGCATGAAGGAACTTTTCGTCATTTCATCTGGTCTCGATTTGAACGGCGAATCCGGCACAGTGGCACGGATTTCTCATCCGCGCCGAGGTTGCCTTGAGCACCGGGAGGCTGGTCTTCGCACAATTGACTGCGCACCTGCCGCTGACAACATTTCGGCGCTGCGTGGCACGTTACAAAGGGGATCACAAGATCAAGAGCTTCACCTGCCTCGAGCAGTTGCTGGTCATGATCTTTGCGCAGCTGACCTTTCGAGAGAGTCTGCGCGACATCGAATCGTGTTTTCGCGCTCAGCCCGACAAGCTCTATCACATGGGACTTCGCCCGCATGTTGCACGCAACACGCTGGTCAACGCCAATGCCGTGCGCGATTAGCGTATCGTCGCCGAGTTTGTACAACGGCTGATTGCGATGGCGCGCAAGCTCTATCCGAACGAGCCGCTCGGAGTCGAGCTGTCCAATACAGTCTACGCCCTCGACTCGGCCACTATCGATCGGTGTCTGTCGCTGTTTCCGCGGGCACCGTTCCGTTCGACCAGGGCGGCCGCGAAGCTCCGCACTCTGCTCGACCTGCGCGGGAATATCCCGACTTTCCTGCATATCAGCGACGGCAAGCTCCACGACGTCAACATCCTCGATCAGCTCATTCCCGAGGCTGGCGCCTTCTATATCGTCGGTCGCGACTATGGCGATTTCGAGCGCCTGGCACAAAAACGAGGGGAGCCGAGGATCTGGTTCTCAGACGCAGGAAAGTGGTGGAAGAGGGGTTCCTCGCGCGGGACGCATTCAGGCGAACAGCTTGGCCCACAGCGTATTAGGTTCCGGGATAACCCGGTTGACTCGCTCGATCACCTCGTCGACCGAACGTACACCGGTCCGCTTTATTCTGCCCTTGTGATCGATGGCCCGATGGTAGTGCAAGACCACGGGCTTCCCGCAGCAGTTCTCGGGAAGCTTACTCGCGAGTGGGGTCGGGAAGTTGTATTCGATGGGAAGCTCGCTGAAGGGCAGGTCGAGCTTCATCATCGCGAACGCCCAGCTCACCTGGTCAATGTGATTCACCCACTGCTGCAGCAGCTCCCGACGGTCGGTCAGGGCTTGGGCATATCCGAGCCAGGCCTCGCCCAGAGGCCGCATGAACTGCCGCGGGATCATCAACACCCCGCCGTTGCAGTTCAACGCGTACGTTTCGGAGTCCGCGAAGCAGGTGGGCGCCACCAGCGCGGGTTGGCGCGGAAAACCCAGAAACGCCCTGATCGACTCCAGGACCTCGAGCGGCGGATTGCACTGGTCGACCCGGCGGGCCCGCACGGACTGCAGGCTTGCCACGTGGTCGAGCGGCTGGGTAATGGCCAAGTCCGTATCACAGGCCACCAGGACGTCGAAGTCGTCTTCGGATAGCGTGAACAGTTGATGGATCTTGTTGCAGAACGCGCCGTCCGGACCCAGGGGCAGATCCACCGCGCGCACCCCGAAGCTCGCTACAAGCGATTTTGCGCGCTCTCCGCTACGGACCGTGGTCTGCGCCACGATATCCTGCGGCGCCACCCCGGCGGCCAACAACACCCGCAGAAACAGCTCGCCTTCGGCGAGAAACCGCGGGTTCTGGTCGATCACGAAGCTGTATCTGACTCGCATCTCACGCGGATTCCGTGGTTTTTGGTCCACCCGAGACTCTCGGTGACTTGTGAAGCGATTTCCCGTGGACGCAATCGGAACACGCGGGCCTCGTTCTGGTGACGTCCGCCAGGTCGGCCGAGGATAAAGACCCGGCCGGCAGGCCATCTCAGGCTGACGCCTGAGATGCATATTACACGTTCGTGACATCAAGAACATTGCCGGCACCGCAGGGTGTGCCGGGCGGCGCGACCGATCGCCGCGTCGCGCGCCGAGCGCCGAGCGCCTGCGGGGTTCTCGTTTTCGTGCATTTGTGTCAATGTCCCGGTGCAATGATGCCCCATGCCGATGCCTGACGAAATGGTCGTATTCTTGCGGCGACAATCTCCGGATTGGGCGGCTCTCGCGCGGGACTATCGCGCGGGGCGCCCCATCGACCCAGCCCGATTCGTTCCCGATCACACGGTACCGGGATTTCCGCGGCGCGTGGATCGGCTCGTCGCCGCGTGGAACGATCGGTTCCGGACGGATTTCTTCACCGTTCGCGCGATCATCACGCAGCTGGGCGCGGCGAGTCTCGCCGGAGTCGCCAACGCAAGCGCGTATTCGTTTGAGTCTGTCGATGATGTTGCGGCGCACGCTCGCACGAAAGTGTTCTTTGCCTATCCACACGACGATGACGACTTCTTCGCACCGTACATCGGCGATGTCCTCGCGCACGTGCCGTCGGAGACCGATGCGGTAGTCACGCCGCTTTATCGCATCGGTGCGAAAAATTGGACGTTTGCTCGGGGCGGATGCAAGCCGGACTACGTGCTCGATCACGTTCGCGCGCACGATTACAGGTTTCAGACGAATAATTATGCGATTCACAGCAGACGTCTCGGCACCGTCAAGAACATTCTGGCGCTGAAGGACCATATCGAGGCTTCCGCTTACGCGGATGCACATGGATTCACCGACTACATGGCCTCCACGGTCATCAGCGCCACGGTCAAGACGCCAGCGTCCGCATCCGTCCTGGAATCGGCCTTCAAGAGCCGCCTCGCCCTGCGGCGCGCCTTCAAACGCACGATCGACGGGCTCGATGCGGTGGAGCTTCCGGAGAAGTTTGGCTGGCTCACCCGGCCTAGCACTCAAATCGCCAGGCTCCTCGAGGCCGTCTATCGGGGCAAGACGATCGTGTCCGCCTCCGAGCTGTCCTGAGGCGAACGATTCACGGCCCCTCGTGCGCGCCGACCGCAGGCCCTTCCGTGGACCACAGAGCGCGTGCTGTCTCCCTGGCAGCAGCGCCCACTATTTCACGCCGCGCCGGATGCCGAGGATCGCGAGGTCGAGGCCCTTGTGGGCGAGCATCAGGTCCGCGATGCCGCGGCGGAGCGTCGCGAGCGACGCTCCGGCGATCTCCGTGGCCTCAAGCGCCTCCTGGGCCGTCTCGACGAGCGAAAGCGCGTCGCTGAAGTCGTCGAGTACCTGGACAAGCATATCCACGCTCGCGGCGCGGATTACATGGGTATCGGCGGGGGAAGTGGATCGTGCCGCGCCGGCCGGCGCGGTGGTCTTGCGGGTTGGCATCGCAGCTCTCGGAAAGTGGGTACAAACGGGGGTACACCACATCCTCGAACTGCACGTAAATACTGGTCGGAGCGCCGAGATTTGAACTCGGGACCCCTTGCACCCCATGCACACCCGGCATGCCATGGCGTGAAATTACCTGAAAGGCTATGAGAGCGCAAGTGCTGATATTCCCGGTACTTGCGCACACTCATGTCCGCACATTGCATTTCAGGGTATTTCAGGTAAATTGGCCACACCTTGGCCACAACCTCGAAATTGCAGACTCGACAGGGCGCGCCGAAGCTCACGGCCACACGCTTGGCCACACTGCCCCCTGGCGACCATACCGACCCGGCGACCTCCGGGCTGCAGATGCGTGTGCGCAAGACCGCGACCGGCGCCTCGCGCACCTGGCTGTTCCGGTACACCTGGCGCAAGGAGTGGGTCCGCATCGTGATCGGGCATCACCCCGGCATGACACTCGCCGAGGCCCGCGAGCGCGCCATCGAACTGCGCAAGGCCATCGACGAGGGTATCGACCCCCGACGCGCACGCCCTCGCCGGCGACAGATGGCAGCCAGTGCGGCGGCGACCGGCGCCCCGAGCAGCGATAAACACTCGATCGAGTACCTCGTCGATGAATTCATCGCCCGATACCTGCGGCCGCACCGCAAGGCCCCCGAGTGGGCCGAGGCGATCCTCAACCGCGACGTGCTGCCCAAGTGGAAGGGTCGCGACGCACGCACCATCACCCCGGCCGAAGTCATCGAGCGCCTCGACGAGATTGTCGAACGCGGCGCCCCTGTGCTCGCGAATCGCACCGCTTCCCTACTCTCTCAGCTTTTCCGGTTCGGGATTCATCGGCGCATCGTCGGCTCCTCGCCCGTGCAGTTGCTCATGCGCCCAGGAGGCAAGGAGAAGCCGCGGGAGCGGACCTTGACCGACGAGGAGCTGACGGCCTACCTCGCCGATCCGCGAGCCTGTACGCGATTTGAGCGCCTCTCGCACGTCATCACGTTGTTGTTGCTCACCGGCCAGCGTCGCGGCGAGCTGGCGGCGGCCCGTTGGGCCGAGGTCGACCTGCAGGCCAGGACCTGGACGATACCTGACGAGAACAGCAAGACCGGCCGTGGGCACGTCGTGCCGCTGTCGGATTGGGCGGCCGAGGAATTCGCCGCCCTGAAGCGCGAGGCCGAGGGCTCGCCGTGGGTGCTGCCGGCGCCGGATCGCCAGCACCACATCGAACCCAAACAGCTCTCACGCAGCCTCGCGAAGTGTCTTGAGCGATTCCAGAAGCGCGGCATCGGGGCATTTACCTTGCACGACCTGCGGCGGGCCTGCCGCACCGGCCTGTCCCGCCTGAAGATCGAACCGCACGTGGCCGAGCGCGTGCTCAATCACGTACAGCCGGGCATCGCCGGGGTTTATGACAGGCATGCGTACTTGACCGAGAAGCGCGAGGCGCTGGAGCGGTGGGCGGCGCACTTGCGCGGCATCGCGCCCGGCTAATTTGAAGGTGCCCACACTTTTCCCAGAATCGGCAGCATGGGAAATTTGTGCACATGAAGGCGCTTGGTAGCCAGAGACGCGAACAGAAAACAGATAACCGAGATTGATATTGCAGAAAACAGATAACTCTGGAAACTGTGCACCATGCACAATCCAGAAGCCGCCGATGACGCCCAAGATCGTGAGGCCGCTTGACGGCCCACGACGCGAACGGGAAACAGATAACCGAGATTGATATTGCGGGAAACAGATAACTCTGGAAACTGTGCAGCATGCACAATCCAGAAGCGACCAACCGATAACACGTGTTTGCACGCGAGTACTTGACGGTTCATGCAAACTGTGATTGACTGCAGCTGCGGGCAAGATGCCCGAAGCGCATTGAATGTTCGTCACGGACGGCACGCCGCTGGAGCGGTGCGGCCAATGGTAGCCCAAAAATCGAGACGCACCAGCCGTTGGCTATGCGACCATTCACGGGGAAGGTGCGTCTCGGATTTGAACAACTTGAGAAGCGGGACCAAACAGTCGCGCGCCCATTAGGGCTCAAGTTGCGTCTCGATTAATCACATAAGCCGCTGATTTTTCAGCGGTTTTTTCGTTTGCGCCTTGCTAAATGACCCCGCCACGTGCGGGGTTTTCCGTTTTCCGTCCCCCATCAGGCCCGCCTCGTGCGGGCCTTTTTTTTGGAGTTTCCACAATGTCGACTCCCGCCGCGCCCCACCAGTCCGCCATCCTTTGGCCGCGAGACCTCGAGAAGCATTTGAGCATCAGCACCCCGACGAGGTGGCGCTGGGAGCGGAGTGGAAAGCTGCCCCCGCGCGATGCGCACGTTGACGGTGAGGCCGTTGGCTGGCTCCGCTCAACCATCGATCGCATGTTGGCCGGCGAGCGCGTGCGCGCCGCCTGAAATTAAAAGCCGCGCGCCTGGCAGGGCAACGCGGCTAAAGGATCGCTACCGTG
Organism: Pseudomonadota bacterium; assembly: GCA_028067895.1. Classification (GTDB taxonomy): domain Bacteria; phylum Pseudomonadota; class Gammaproteobacteria; order Steroidobacterales; family Steroidobacteraceae; genus 13-2-20CM-66-19. The sequence continues at coordinate 5,752 of JAPTUI010000367.1, forward strand.
AAAATTATACACCCTCCGCGCCCGCGGAGAAAGCCAACACGGCGCTGCTCGGCATGCTCGCGCCCGGCGCGCACTATTTACTGTCCGGCCTGCGCGAACGCATACCCGGCTCTCACTCGGCTGCTCGCCGAATGGAGGGCGGCGTGAACGCGTCCGGTCTCGTTGAGCTGCACCGCACGATGCGCGAAGCCCAGCGTAATTACGA
>JAPTUI010000197.1 GCA_028067895.1 Pseudomonadota bacterium
GTATACGTGGACGTATTGGGAAATACGTCCGCCGGGTGCAGCAGCGTCGCCTGGCCGTAGATCTGCTGCGCGGCCTGGATCAGCAGATCGCACAGCGCCGGGTGCAGATCGGCGTGCGCGAGCAGTTCGACCGCCGGCCCGAGCAGCACGATGGGCTTGTGCGGCAGGTTCGCGCCGAGGTCGAACGCGCCGGCCGGTATGGGCATCGCGTGCAGGTACGGGAAGCGTCTGACGTAGGCCGGCGCCTGCACGAAGTCGAACAGGCGCATCCCCGGGGTGTGCACCATCTTGACGATCACCGCCGGCGGGGTGGAGTCCCCGGACATGAAGATGGCGTTGACCCGGCCGGCAAGCAGCGCATCGCGTGCGGCGCTGCCCTCGAGGTCGAGCAGGCGGGTCGGTCCGCCCGGAGCGATGCCATTGGCCTTCAGCAGCGTCAGTGCGAGCGCACGCGTGCCGCTGCCCGCTTTGCCGATCGCGATGCGCTCCCCACGCAACTGCGACAGCCGGGTCACCCGCGGGCCGCGGTAAAAGATGGCCAGCGGCTGGTAAAACATGCTGCCGAGGGAGACCAGTCCGTGCCCGTCGTCGTCCTGGTTGTGCGCCGGCGCGGCTCCGGCTGCCCCCGGGGGGGCACTGCCCGATTGCACGAATGCGATATTCACGCCCGAGTGCCGCCGCATCAGCCGCTCGAGGTTCTGCGCCGAGCCCTGCGAGGCGCGGATCTTCAGGGTGATGCCGTTGCGCGCCAGGAGGGTGCGCAGGCGCTCGGCGGCGAGCTCGAAGGAACTGCCCGGCGGTCCGGCGCTGATCGTGAGGGTGTGCGGCGGCGCCGGCTGCACGAAGTGCAGCGCCAACCAGATCGCCGCCGCGCTCAGCAGCAGGATCGGAATCAGGGTGTGGGCGAGGTCAGACCACGAAATGGTGGTGATCTTCAGCGCCAGGGGCCGACGGGCGCTCTCGCTCGGCGTACCCTCATCCGATTGCCGCTTCGGTTCCATGCGATGCGCAGTCTATCATCGGCATCGGGCGCAGGATGACGGCGCGCGCCAGGGGTATACTGCAGCGCTCACGGACCACTGGAGAGTGCTCGCATGGCCAAGATCCTGATCCTCTATTACTCCTCCTACGGACACGTCGAGCGTATGGCGCAGGCGATTGCCGAAGGTGCCGCATCGGTCGCCGGCGTCACGGTGACCGTTAAGCGCGTTCCGGAGCTGGTGCCCGACGAACTCGCCCGCAAAGCCGGCATGAAGACCGAACAGAAGGCCCCGGTGGCGAGCGTCGAGGAACTCGGCCAGTACGACGCGATCATCTTCGGCACCCCGACGCGCTTCGGCAACATGGCCGCACAGATGCGCAACTTCCTCGACCAGACCGGCGGGTTGTGGGTCAAAGGCGCCCTCGTCGGGAAAGTCGGCAGCGTGTTCGTCTCCACGGCCACCCAGCACGGCGGCCAGGAGACCACCATCACCAGCTTTCACAACACCCTGCTGCATCACGGCATGGTCATCGTCGGGCTGCCGTACGCCTTTGCGGGGCTGACCCGCATGGACGAGGTCACCGGCGGCAGTCCGTACGGCGCCTCGACGCTCGCCGGCGGCGACGGATCGCGCCAGCCGAGCGAGAACGAGCTCGCCGGCGCGCACTTCCAGGGACGTCACGTTGCCGAGATCGCCGCACGGCTTGCGCGCGGCGCCGGGGAACGGGGACCTGCACCGGCGAACATGCAGAACGCAACCGAGACGACCGGCCCGCGCGGCTGATCGGCATCCGGCCCTATGCCGGCCGCACGCGGCCGGCATAGGGCTACGCAGCCCGGCTCGCCGGCCGCCGATGCGCATCGCTTCGAACCGCCGGCAGTGGGGTGAGCGTTTCGCGACCCGACGCACCGCGCGAGCCGCGGGAGGTGCGCGTCAGTGCACCCCGGTGAGGAACAGGATGGCTCTGATCAGCGCTTGGGTCGGACGACCGACCAGTTCGCCGAACAGATTGAAGTGCGCACCAAGACGCTCGGCGACGACCGGCAGCACGAGCAGCATTCCGATCACGATGAGCATGCCGTAGCGCTCGAGCCGCGCCAGCGGCACCGCGAGCGCGTTCGGCAGCAGGCCGACGGCGACCCGCCCGCCATCGAGCGGTGGCAGTGGAATCAGGTTGAACACGGCGAGAATCACGTTGAGCTCGATCGCGTGGATGAGATTCTCGAGCAGCCACCGGCCCGCGACCGGCGGCAGCAATCCCACGGTGTGCAGGAGCAACGCGGCGATCGTGGCCATGAGCAGGTTCATGCCCGGTCCCGCGGCGGCGACCCACACCATGTCACGGCGCGGATTGCGCAAGCGTCCAAACTGAACGGGAACCGGCTTGGCGTAGCCGAACAGGAAGGGCGCGTGGGCGAGCAACAGCAGGCCCGGAAGGATGATCGTGCCGAAGGGATCGATGTGTTTCAGCGGATTGAAGGTCACCCGCCCGAGTTTCCACGCGGTGTCGTCCCCGAAGCGCTTCGCGACGTAACCATGCGCGGCTTCGTGCAGCGTAATGGCGAGCACCGCCGGAATGATCCACGTTGATGCCAGATACACGATCGTATTGATGAGCGGTCCCCTTCTTTGAGTGGATCTTTCCGGTTCACCCGCGCCACCTTGCGCGTCAGGGATACGCTCCGAGCGAGCGCGGCGCTGACGAACGGTGCGTGCGAACCGTCGACACCGTCAAGTTAGCAGAGACGGACTCAACCGACCACTGCCTTACCCCACGTTTCACGATTCGGCGAGATCCTGCCGCTGATGCGCGAGCCGCCGGCGGCGGGAATCTCTCCCAGTTTGACCGGTTGCCCACCGAGGTCCATCCCGTGTATTAGATGCTCCCGGCAACGACAATAAGCAGACCTGGAGTCTTCCGGATGCCAACGACGAACGAACCGCCTCTGGCCGCATATCGACGCTTCATCGAGCACCTGCCACAAGCCTGGGCCGAGTTTCTCGCCAAACGCGCCGACCGATTGCGTCACGGCGCGGAAAGCGAAAAAGTGGCCGAAGCAATCATCGAGGATCTCTTTACGGGAGTGCTGGAATGGAGCGTCGGCGACATGATGTACCAGCTTGAGTACGCCGACATCGTCGTCAGCCGCAACCTGCTCAAATACCTGGTCATCGAGGTGAAACGCCCGGGAACCTTGTTTCCGCGCCGCGCCGCACTCGAGCAGGCCGTCACGCAAGCGCGCCGCTACGCCGATGCCCAGAAGATCCGGAAAATTGCGGCCACCGATGGTCGATATTTCTATGCGGCCGACCTCATTGCCGGCGCATTGATCGATCGGGTCATGCTCGACCTGAGCGTGTCGCAGCCCAGTGAAGCGCTGTGGCACCTCAGCCTGTACGGCATCCATCGGGACGACCCGCGCTGCGGAGCTGAAATTCCGATCACGGATGATGTGCCCGCGCAAACCGCCGCACTCCCCGAAGGGCTCCTGCACCCGAAATATGCACTGCCGGCAGAGTGCTTTGCATACGCGCCCGACATCAATCGGCCTTCGAGCTGGAAGCTCCCCTACCGCCTCGCCGATGGCCGTGTGGACACCAAACGTCTGCCCAAAGCCATCCAGTCCCTGCTCAGCACCTACCGCGGCGCAAAAGTGGGTGGCATCCCAGAGTCCGACTTGCCGGCCGTCCTGGTACGCCTCGCACGCGCAGCTTTCGCTGAGGGTCGCATGCCGCCCCAGGCCAGCGCCCCGGCACCCGCCTATCAGTTGCTGCTGCAGGTCCTCGAACAGCGTGGTCTGCTCGAACAGGCCACTCACACCTGAGCGGTGCGCCGCTCAGCTCGCCGGGCTGTCCGGCAGCTCGTGCTCACTCACCATGGTGAGCACGTCATACTGGGCAACGGTCTCCCCGTTCTGATTGGTGATCTGCGTATCCCAGCGTACTTCCCCGTATCCCTGACCGATGCGCAGCGATTTCTCCTTGCAGGTCAGGCGCACCCGTATACGGTCGCCCGGCTTGACCGGCTGGGTGAAGCGCAAGCCGTCGATGCCGTAGTTGGCGAGTACCGGACCGAGCGGCGGATCGACGAACAGCCCGGCGGCCGCCGAGATCAGGAAATACCCGTGCGCGACGCGCCCGCCGAAGATCGGATTGCGCCGTGCAGCCGCCTCGTCCATGTGCGCATAGAAATGATCCCCGGAGAGTGCCGCGAACCGCTCGATGTCCTGAAGCGTCACTTCGCGCTCCCCGGAGCGGAACGTATCGCCGATGCGCAGCGCACCAAAGGGCTTGCGGAACGGATGCACGCCGGGATCGAGCTCCTGCGAGCCCTTCACCCACCGACCGGTAACCGCCGTCAGCACATCGGGCGTCCCCTGCACCGCCGTGCGCTGCATGTAGTGCAGCACGCCACGGATGCCGCCCATCTCCTCACCACCGCCGGCCCGGCCAGGACCGCCGTGCACCAGGTGCGGCAGCGGCGAGCCGTGTCCCGTCGAGTCCTTAGCGCAGTGACGATTGACGACGAGAATACGGCCGTGGAATGGCGCGAGCCCCAGCACCAATTGCGCGGCCATCGACTCATCGGCGCTGAACACCGACCCGACGAGACTGCCTGCGCCGCGGCGCGCCAGTGCAATGGCCTGATCGAGGCCTTCGTACGGGACCACGGTGCTCACCGGGCCGAACGCCTCGACTTCGTGCACCGCCCGGGCGCTGGCGATGTCCCGGCAGTGCAGCAGCGTCGGGGCGAGGAACGCGCCTCGCTCGGCATCCGCACCCGCCGGCGCGAGCTTCTCGCCCCCATAGACAACTTCCGCTTCACGTTCGAGGCGCGCGAGCTGCTCGAGCACCTCACGACGCTGTGCCAGCGAGGCCACCGGCCCCATGCGTACCGCTTCCTCGCGCGGATTGCCGATCACGACCTTCGCGAGCGCTGCGCGCAGCGCGTCCAGCACCGCGGTGCTCTGCGTCGCCGGCACGATGGCTTTGCGGATGGCGGTACATTTCTGACCGGCTTTGACGGTCATCTCGCGCACCACTTCACGCACGAACAAATCGAATTCCGGGGTACCAGCCACTGCATCTGGCGCCAGGATGCAGGAGTTGAGCGAATCGGTCTCCGCCGTGAACCGCACCGCCTGCCCCACCACGCGCGGATGCATGCGCAGTTTGCGGGCGGTGGACGCCGAGCCGGTGAAGGCGATCACGTCCTGGCAGGTCAGGTGTTCGAACAGGTCCCCGACGCCTCCGCAGATCAGCTGCACGGCACCCTCGGGCAGCAGCCCCGAATCGATGATCTGACGGAACGCGAGCTCCGTGAGGTAGGCAGTCGCGGTCGCCGGCTTGACGATCACCGGAACCCCGGCGAGGAACGCCGGGGCGAGCTTCTCGAGCATGCCCCAGACCGGGAAGTTGAACGCATTGATGTGGATCGCCGCGCCCTCGAGCGACACGTAGATGTGCTGCCCGAGGAACCCACCGCTCTTGGCGAGCTGTTCGACCGGTCCGTCGACGTACACCCGGCTGTCGGGCAGCTCCTTCATGCCCTTGCTGGCGTACACGAACAGCGTGCCGATGCCCCCGTCGATGTCGATCCAGGAGTCCGACTTGGTCGCCCCGGTGGCGTAGGAGAGCCGGTACAGCGCATCTTTCTTCTCATTCAGATGCTTCGCAAGCGCCTTCAGAAGGGCCGCGCGCTCATGGAACGTCAGCCGGCGCAGGTTCGCACCCCCAACGATGCGCGCATGCTCGAGCATCGCGGCGAAGTCCAGCCCCTCGCTCGTGGCGCTCGCAATCACTTCTCCGGTGCTCGCGTCGCGCAGCAGGGTGGCCTCGCCTGAGCCGCTCACCCAGCGGCCCGCACAGTAGCTTTGCAGTTGCATCTGACCTCTCACCCGTAAGCGTTATCGGCCCGTGAAGCGCGGT
>JAPTUI010000190.1 GCA_028067895.1 Pseudomonadota bacterium
CCGGATGGCTGATGTCCTTGATGCCCACCCGGTTGATCGGCAGGCGGCGGGTATCGGCGCGGGCCTGGACGTCCTCCACCTCGGCGAAGGCCTTGGCGGCGGGCATGCCCGATTTGGTTGAAGCGTTCATGACGCTAAGACTACAGGATCGGGCCTGAAGTTCACCTATACCGATCGGGATACACGCTGACATGCGTGTAACCCGGCGCCGCCGCGCGGCGCCGCAGAGCGCTGTTCAGGCCCGTCCCACCGAGCGGATTGCGCCGCCGGACTGCAGCGACCACCAGCGCTCGACGCCGGCCTCGAGGCTGGCTGCATCGAGCCCGGCCGCCGCCAAGCAGGTCTCGCGCGAGCCGTGTTCAATGAAGCGGTCGGGAATCCCGATCTGCATCAGCGGCAGCGTCACGCCCTCGGCGGCAAGCACTTCGGCGACGGCCGAGCCGGCGCCGCCCTGTACCGCGTTCTCCTCCAGGGTCACGATGGCGCTGTGCCGGCGCGCGATGTCGAGGATCAGAGCCTCGTCGATGGGCTTGATGAAGCGCATGTTGACCACGGTCGCATCGAGCTGCTCGCCGATCGTGAGCGCGCTCTGCAGCATCGGTCCGAAGGCGAGCAGGGCGAGTCCGCTGCGGCCCTCGCGCCGGATCTCGCCCTTGCCGATCGGCAGGGCGTGCATTTCCTTCTCGAGCGGCACGCCGGGACCGGTGCCGCGCGGATAGCGCACCGCGGCCGGGCCCTGCACCGTCGTGGCGGTGTAGAGCATCTGCCGGCACTCGTTCTCGTCGGCCGGTGCCATGATCACCATGTTCGGAACGCAGCGCATGAAGGACAGGTCGTAGCTGCCCTGGTGCGTGGCGCCGTCGCTGCCGACCAGCCCGGCGCGATCGATCGCGAAGACTACCGGCAGGTTCTGCAGCGCCACGTCGTGGATCAGCTGATCGTAGGCGCGCTGCAGGAAGCTCGAGTAGATCGCCACCACGGGCTTCATGCCCTCGGTGGCGAGGCCCGCGGCGAACGTGACCGCGTGCTGCTCGGCGATGGCCACGTCGAAGTAGCGCTCAGGAAAGCGTTTGGAGTACTCGACCATGCCCGAACCCTCGCGCATGGCCGGGGTGATGCCCACGACGTGCGGGTCGAGTTCGGCCATGTCGCACAGCCACTGCCCGAAGATCTGCGAGTACGAGGGCCCGCGGGCCGCCTCTTTGAAGATCGTGCCGCTCGCCGGATCGAACGGACCCGGTCCGTGCCACTTGATGGGGTCGGCTTCGGCGGGCGCATAGCCTTTGCCTTTGCGCGTCACGACGTGCAGGAACTGCGGGCCGTGCAGCTTGCGCACGTTGCGCAGCGTGCCGACCAGCGCACGTACGTCGTGCCCGTCGAGCGGTCCGATGTAGTTGAAGCCGAGCTCTTCGAACAGCGTGCCGGGCAGCACCATGCCCTTCAAGTGTTCCTCGGAGCGGCGCGCCAGCTCCCACACGGTGGGCATCTGACGCAGCACCTTCTTGCCACCTTCGCGCAGCGTTGCGTAGAGGCGTCCGGAGAGTGCCGCGGTGAAATAATTCGACAGCGCTCCGACGTTCTCGGAGATCGACATATCGTTGTCGTTGAGAATCACCAGTAGATCCGCCGGCAGCGAGCCGGCGTGATTCAACGCCTCGAAGGCCATGCCTGCCGTCATCGCGCCGTCGCCGATCACGGCCACCACGCGCCGGTCGGAGCCTTCCTGTCCGGCTGCGACGGCCATGCCGAGCGCCGCGCTGATCGAGGTGCTCGAATGGCCCACCCCGAAGGTGTCGTATTCGCTCTCGGCGCGGCTCGGGAACGGGGCGAGCCCACCGGCTTGCTTGATGGTGTGCAGCTGATCGCGCCGGCCGGTCAGCACCTTGTGCGGGTAGGCCTGATGGCCGACGTCCCACACCAGCCGATCGTACGGGGTGTCGTACACGTAGTGCAGCGCGACCGTCAGCTCCACCGTACCGAGTCCGGCGGCGAAGTGTCCGCCGCGCGTGCTCACGGACTGGATCAGGAACTGGCGCAGCTCCTGCGCCAGTTGCGGCAACTGGGATTCCTGCAGCTGTCGAAGGTCGGCAGGCAGTCGGATGGGGTCGAGCAGAGGGTAACTGTGGGGGGCGCTCATTCGTCTCAGTGTACACTGCGCGCGCAGGGGCGCGCCCGTGTGTTGCGGTTCGACAACAAAAGGAGAGATTGCGGCGGGCCTAGGCAGCGGTTCCGTCACGGCCGTCTGCCGTGAATGACTCGATTTGCGGCTGACCGTCTCGCTTGGTGAGGATCTCGACGCGTTGCTGGGCCGCCTTCAGGGCGCTTTGGCAATGGCGCGTCAGTTCCACGCCACGCTCGAAGACGCTCAAGGCTTCCTCCAACGGCAGATCGCCGCGCTCGAGCCGCTCCACCACGGCCTCGAGTTCCGCCAGCGCCTGTTCGAACTCGGGAAGCTGCTGATCCGGTGCCACGCCAAAATCTCCATACTCGGCCGCGGTGCGGGGTCGCCGGTCGGGCCTCATGGGGCGCACCTTATACACCGCCCGGTGAGGCGGTCAATTGCGGTTGACGCCCGACAGGGGGGCGCTTAAAGTCTGCCCTCCTGTTAGAACCAGTCTAAATCGGAGAGCGGTATGAACCTCAAAGGCAGCAAAACCGAGCAGAACCTGAAGGATGCCTTCGCGGGCGAATCGCAGGCCAACCGCCGGTATCTGTATTTCGCAGCCAAGGCCGACGTCGAGGGCTTCAACGACGTATCCGCGGTGTTCCGTTCCACCGCTGAGGGCGAGACCGGGCATGCGCACGGTCACCTGGAGTACCTCGAGGCGGTGGGCGACCCGGCCACGGGTCTGCCGATCGGCGACACCAAGCTCAATCTCAAGGCCGCCATCGCTGGCGAGACTCACGAGTACACCGACATGTACCCGGGTATGGCCAAGATGGCCCGCGACGAGGGCTTCGGTGAGATTGCCGATTGGTTCGAGACACTGGCCAAGGCCGAGCGCTCGCACGCCAATCGCTTCCAGAAGGCCCTGGACAACATCTGATACCCGCTCGATGAGACCTGACCCCGCGGGGCGCTCATGCGCCCCGCTCGGGGCAGGTCGGGAAGGTCCTTGCGCATGAGCACACCGGCCACGACGGGCGGCTCGGGCGGCCGCGAAGGCAGCCTCGAGGCGCCCACCCGTCACCCTCTCGAGTGGCGCAGTGAAGCGTTCTACGACGAGCAGAGCCTCAATCAAGAGCTCGAGCGCGTGTTCGAGATCTGTCACGGCTGCCGCCGCTGCTTCAGTCTGTGCAACGCCTTCCCCACACTGTTCGATGCGATCGACGCCACCGACAGCGGGGAGCTCGAGGGCGTGCCGCGCAAGGTGTTCTGGCAGGTGGTCGATCACTGCTACCTGTGCGACATGTGCTTCATGACCAAGTGTCCGTACGTGCCGCCGCACCCATGGGCACTGGACTTCCCGCACCTGATGCTGCGCGCCAAGGCGGCGCGCACCCGCAAGGAGGGCGTGAGCCTGCGCAACCGGGCGTTGGCGGCGACCGAAGCGGTCGGGCGCATCGCCGGGATTCCGGTGGTGGTCCAGGTGGTGAACGCCGTGAACCGCTCGAGCGCCGGCCGGGCACTGCTGGAGAAAACGCTCGGCGTCGATGCCACCGCACCGGTGCCCGAATACCACTCGCGCACCGCGCGCATGCGACTCAAGGGACTCGGCACCGTCGCGGCGGGCGCGGCCAGTGCGGCGCGCGCGACACCGGAGACCACCGGCAGAGTGGCGCTGTTCACCACCTGCTACGGCAACCGCAACGAGCCTGAACTCAATGAGGATCTCGCCGCGGTGTTCGCGCACAACGGCATCGAGGTGCGCCTGCTCGCCGCCGAACATTGCTGCGGCATGCCGCGGCTCGAACTCGGTGATCTTGAGGCGGTGGCGCGTCTGAAGGAGCAGAACATCCCGCAGCTGCTCGCCGCCATCGAGGCCGGCTGCGACATCGTCGCGCCGATCCCCTCGTGCGTGCTGATGTTCAAGCAGGAGCTGCCGTTGATGTTTCCCGAGGATGCCGACGTCAAGCGTGTCGCGCGGCGCATCTTCGACCCATTCGAGTATCTGATGCTGCGCCACCGTGCCGGGGAGCTGCGCACCGACTTCAAGCACTCGCTCGGCAAGATCAGCTATCACGTGCCATGCCACCTGCGCGTGCAGAACATGGGACTGAAGACCCGCGACGTGCTGCAGCTGGTGCCGGACACCACCGTCGAGCCCATCGAACGGTGCTCGGGACACGATGGGACCTACGGGGTGAAGAAGGAATTCCGCGCCGCCTCGATGAAGATCGGCCGGCCGGTGATGAGCCGAGTCGAGGCGAGCGGCGCGGCGCACTACGCCAGCGACTGCCCGATGGCCGGGCACCAGATCGAGAGCGGGCTCGCCTCCGGCGCGCCGCCCGAGCATCCGCTGAAGCTGCTGCGGCTCGCCTACGGCCTGTAACCTCAGCGCACAGAGGCCCTCATGCAGAAACTCACCGCCGCCGAGCTGTTCGGCCTCGAGCACTACGCGCGTGAACGCGCCGCATTCCGCGCCCGCGTGCTCGAGCACAAGCGCCATCGGCAGCTCGCCGTCGGCCCGAACATGACCTGGTGCTTCGAGGATCGCCTGACCATCCAGTATCAGATCCAGGAAATGCTGCGCGTCGAGCGGATCTTCGAGCCCGAGGGCATCGCCGAGGAGCTCGCGGCCTACAATCCGCTGATTCCGGACGGGACGAACTGGAAGGCGACGCTGCTCATCGAGTTCCCCGAGGTCACCGAACGCCAGCGCCAGCTCGCGCAGCTGAAGGGTGTGGAGCGGCGCTGCTGGGTCGAGGTCGGCGGCTACGCTGCAGTGTACGCGCTCGCCGATGAGGACCTCGAGCGCGAGAACGCGCAGAAGACCTCCGCGGTGCATTTCCTGCGCTTCGAGCTCACCGCGGCCATGATCGGCGCGCTGCGCGCCGGTGCGCCGCTCGCCGCCGGGGTCGATCACGAGCACTACAGCCACCGTGTGAGCCCCGTGCCCGAGGCGGTGCGTGCGGCGCTCCTCGCCGATCTCGCCTGAGGCGCCAAATTCGCGTTTTCGGCGGCCGTGTGCTGTAAGATTCGCGGCCCCGGGCGTTGAGCCCGCGCGAGATTCTGACCCAGCACGATGAGCCAATCCTACACCGCCTCGGATATCGAGGTGCTGAGCGGCCTCGAGCCGGTGCGCCGCCGGCCGGGCATGTACACCCATACGTCGCGGCCGAACCACCTGGCCCACGAGGTGATCGACAACAGCGTCGATGAGGCCCTGGCGGGCTTCTGTAAGCAGATCGACGTGACGCTGTTCAAAGACGGCTCGCTGATGGTCGCCGACGATGGCCGCGGCATGCCGGTGGACATTCACCCGAAGGAAAAGGTGAGCGGCGTCGAGCTGATCCTCACGCGCCTGCACGCCGGCGGCAAATTCTCCGACAAGGCCTATACGTTCTCCGGCGGTCTGCACGGCGTCGGCGTCTCAGTGGTGAACGCGCTCTCGAAGCGGCTCGAGTGCCGCATCCGGCGCGGCGGCAAGGAGTACGGCATCGCGTTCGCCGACGGCAAGCTGATCGAGAAGCTCGCGGTCCTCGGCAGCGTCGGGCAGCGCAACACCGGCACCAGCGTGCGCTTCTGGCCGGATCCGCAATTCTTCGATTCGGACAAATTCTCAGTTCAGCAGCTGAAGCACACGCTCAAGGCCAAGGCCGTGCTCTGCGCGGGGCTGCGCATCAGTTTCACCCACGAGCTCACCGGCGAGCGCGACGAGTGGTTCTACAGCGGTGACCTCGGGGCGTATCTGCTCGAGGAGCTCGGCGAGCGCGAGCGGCTGCCGAACGAGCCGATCGTGGCGCAGC
>JAPTUI010000561.1:0-1356 GCA_028067895.1 Pseudomonadota bacterium
TGGAGGCGGGGAGCGATAAGCTTTTTCAAGGCACGCGCTCGACGGTGACGGCGGCCGTCAAGAGCCTGGACTTCGTGCGCCGGCAGTCGGGCCCTTTGGTCTCGGTGCGCGAGTGGATCAAATCGGGGAGCGGCGTGCTCTTTCTCCCGTACCAGGCCGATCAGATCTCGGCTTTGAAGACCATCATCTCGATCTGGATGCGGCTTGCGATTTTCCAAACCTTGAGCCTGGGGGAGGGCGATCACCGGATCTGGTTCGCGGTGGATGAGCTCGATGCATTGGGAGCGATCAATGGACTGCCGGATGCGCTCACTCGCTTGCGCAAGTGCGGTGGCCGGTGTGTGCTCGGGCTCCAATCGATCGCCCAGGCGAGCACGAACTATGGGATGGGACCCGCGCAGACGATCATCGAGAACTGCGGAAATACCATGATCTTGCGCTGCTCGGCATCCGAAGGCGGCGGCACAGCGAAGTACGCCTCGCGGCTCATCGGCGAGCGGGAGATCGTGCGCCTGGTGCGGTCCGTCAGTCACTCGAGCGGACCGACCTTCGGAACCAGCCACGATACGCGTGGACACAGCGAACAGACGGCGACGGAGCTCGCGGTCATGGCCGCGGAAATTGAACAATTGCCGGACCGCACGGGGTTCCTGAAATTCGCCTCGCAGCCGGGATGGATGCGGGTGGCCTTCCCGGTTTATGACACTGAAAGGGTTGCGGTGCCATTCTCGCCGCTCGCGGCTACGTGAACGATGCGTCGAGAGGACCATACCAGTGACTGTTCCCCATGAGCGATAACGACGCTGAGAATAGGTTTTTCCGCGAACGCCGGCTGCTTCTGGGTGTCAGCGTGGTGCTGCTCGCCCACCAGCTCCTCGGAATTACCGTCGGAAATAGCGCGGAAACACTGGGATTGCGTTTCGAGATCGGCGATCCGTCCAGGATTTGGTGGGCGGTATGGCTGATCTGGCTCTGGACGGCTATTTGTGTGGTTCAGCAACTCAACTCGATCAGGCCTCGGACGGTATACCCCAAGGAGCGATACGACGAGACGCGCGACCGCCTGAGCGACTGGATCGCCGTTCACAGGGTCCGGCGGACCGCCGTGCAACACCTCAGGGAGATCGTGCCGCGAAAGCTCAATCCCGTGTTCGAGGTCCTGTTTCCAGAACGCAAAAAAGTGGATGCGCCTGGTGGGCAGCTACATGAATTCACCTGTGTCAGCGTGATAGCGCGGTGGCGATGTGACGCCGCAAACATCGCTGCGGAAAAGGCGGGCGTATTCGAGGCGGCGATGAAGCAAGCTGAATGGGAGATCTCCGGAAGGTCCGACGGGTTTGAAGGCGGCAAGTGTAG
>JAPTUI010000561.1:1366-5909 GCA_028067895.1 Pseudomonadota bacterium
GAATCGTGCCGATCCGAGAGGAGCGGTCGGTCCAATGGATGGCGTCTGCGTGGACGTTGCTCTCGACCTCGTTTGTCACCGACTACTTTGCACCGCTCGTCATCGCAGTCGCCCCACTTCTGGTGGCCGGATATCGCGTCGTGACCCACTACTGGAGCGTTTTTCCCGGGGTAGTGAGGTAGCGGGCACCCCCTCGATCGCGGCTCTGCAGCCGTCCTATGCGGCCGTTGTTCGCCGCGTACCCGGAGATTTCACGAAAGTCTCGCGGGATCCTCCGCTCAATGCCCATCGGGAAGGCCGGCTTGCCTCTCGTCCCATCGTGCCACGCCATTGTCGCCGTCAAGGCCTGCGCGCGGGCTGAGGACGGCCTGTGCTTGCGAGCGCCGCGGCGTGCCGACCGGAATCAGCCAGAAGACGCGGACGGCGTTGCGGATCTCGGCGGAAGCGAGAGCGTTGCAGATCCTATGCTGCGGATATCGAGGTCCTGCCAGCGTGACCCTTACCTTCGACGCGCGTATTCTTCGCGTCACGGCATGTACCGGTAACCTGCAAATAGAAGGATGCATGCACTTTTTCGAGTTACGGCAAGTCTAAGATTTCACACAAGTCAAAGCGCAGATCAACTCAAACAGCAGCGGAGGGAGCACATGAGATACGCTGGTCTGACTGACGACCCCGAGACACGGAAGCAGGCGCATGGCAATCCTTCAGATTGGTGGCAGCGATCGTTTTCCGCGGAAAATGCAGCGCGCCAGTGGGAGAAGGACATGCTCGCCAAGGGATACAAAGGCGACACCGGCGGCAAAGGCTGGAGGTACGGCTACACGTACAGCGTAACCTCCAATACACGCGAATAGGGAGCGCTTTTTTGAGTGGAGCGGATCAGATCACGATCCGTTCGACTTCATCCAGGCTGACCTGGTCATCGCGTCGATCGTAGAGCCCCGTCGTGCGGGCGCTCTCGTGGGCGGCCATTTGCTGTGCGACCTCGAGCTTGCCTCCGTTTTTGAGGTACTCGGTAATCCCTGTCGCCCGGAATGAGTGATTGCCTATCTTTGTCCAGATCCCCGCCGCGCGGGCTCGGCGGATAATCATGCGATACGCATCAGGCTGGCTCATCGGCTCGGTGGAGAGCTGCCGCGTGCGGCCGCGAGCAGTGCGGAATAGATAGCCCTTGCCGTCGCCGGCCAGCCCAGCGCCCTCCCTATAGGCATGCAGATAGGCGTCGAGGTTGTGGTGGCAGGGCATTTCGTGCCGCTTGCCGCCCTTCTCATGTAACCGTACCCAGGTCCGACGACCTTGCACGTAGACGTCTTCGACGCGCATCTTGAGGGCTGCGCCTACCCGGGCGAATGTGTAGACCATGAGCGCGATCAGCGCGCGGTCGCGAAGACCGATAGGGGAGGAGGGGTCGATCGAGTCGAGCAGCGTTCGAGCTTCGTCGGCCGTCAGCACCGGCGTCTTGCCTTTCTTTACCTTGTGCTTCGGTCCTCGCACGGGGCTGGCGGGATTCACGGCGAGGACGTGGCCGACGACTAGCCAATCGAACAGCATACGGATCCCGGCGAGATGGAGCTTCACCGATGGCGCAGAGAGTCTCTCCTGCAGGCTTTCTACGTATGCGGCGACGTGCACCGGCTCGATATCGCGGAGTTCACGGAGGCCTTGGCGTTCGCACCAGCTAGCAAAGTCCATCGCGGCCCGGGCATAGGCCCGTCGGGTATTGGGATTGCGGATATTAGCGGTGAAGAACTCTATGAACCGCCGGCTCGCGGCTTCGTCTGGTGCAAAGAGTGTGGGAAGTGACCCGAGGGCTGAAGTTAGGACGACGCGATTCATTGCAGGAGATTTCCGAAGAGCTTGTCCAATACCTGATCCAATGCATCGACTCGCGTGAATCGAGTCGGTGGGACGAGCCGGTGATTGGGTCGCTCCGGGCGCACACCAGATTTGTTATGCGTCGGTCGCCTTGGGGTCTTGAGTGTCTCGATCGAAGGGAGGGGCTGACCCGGGCCCTCTCCGAACCAAAAGAATGGCCCCAACTCGAGGTTGTCGTTCACGTGGATCCACAGCACGCAGCCGCTGGGTTTGGTTCCGAGTGCAAGTGAAACCGACACAGCCGATGGTTTTCGTGAGGTCCCCGTCTTGAGCTGCAGGTGGCGCACTGTGCGGCCGCGTGCCATCACCAGATCATAGCCGTGGCTGTCGAATTCGGACCGGAGAACTTCCACGTCAGTGACGCCACGACGCCATAGAAGCCGGAGGACATCCCCGACGAATATGTGCTCCACGATTCGCTCTCGCAGCACGGAATGCGTGCTGTTCCGATCTGCCATTTGCTTTCCTCAGTCGTCTTCGTAAGTATGATAACGTCCTTTATCATACATGACAATGAGGTATTTAAAGTCGCTGGCGGTGCACTGATCCTGGGGCTGGCCCGCGGGGCTCGCCTTGACTTTGGGGCGGGGTCGACTCGTCCCGGGCCATCACCATCAGCCGATTTGGCGGAACGCGGTGACGGCGCTGCGGGAGGAATTGCAGTCGCGCTCCCAGTCCGTTTCCTGCGGTGTACCCATGGTGGCCAGAATCGCTGCGGCCAGGCAGCCTGGAAGCGCATGTCCGTCATTCACAAGCAGGACCTTCCCTCCTCGTTGTCGAGCAAATTGAAGCGGACCAGGTTCATTATCGCGCGTCAGGACAACGGAGTTGAAGGCAAGAACCGCCAGCCTCAGATCCGCTTCGTTCCCAGCCAACCCAGTAGGTCTTTCCTTGCTCTCGAGAAAATGGCGCATCGCCTGGGTCCGAGCTCTTTCGAGCTCTGACATCCACGTGCCACGGTCGAACCCCAAGCACCTGTCCACAACGCCAAGCGGCGCTGCGAACCCGAAGTACCCGACAGTCTGGATGCCGCAGGAGCGTATGGTTTCGGCGATGAAGTCACGCTTCTCGAGCTTCCCCGGCTTGTGCACCGGAATGGCCCGATGTTCGATCTCGACCTCGCGCGCGATGACGAGCGCAAAGCGATTGGAGGGAAGCTCCTCACGTAACCTGAAGGTGTCTTGGCGATCGAAGAGCCAGTCCCAGATGTTGTTGTCCAAGGACAGAGATACCCGACCGTCTCGGCGCGGCTCGTATTGCCACAGGTCGCCCGGTGCTGATTCGGTCATGGATACGCCGACTACGTTTTTCGTTGATCAGGGTGAACGCGGCTCGGTATTGCTATGCGTTTAATTTCGGGGTGGGCCATGGATGCGAGGCTATTTTCCACGAAGTTTGAAATGCTGCGGCCATCTGCCTTGGCGACCGTTGCGACCCATTCATATAGGCGCTCGTCCAAATAGACGGTCATGGCTTTTTTTGTTGGTAGGCATCAAAAGGTCTCCAGCAAACGAGGTAATAGTGCTGGTACAGTACGGTACCATGGTTTTTCTTAAAGGGTAAGTTTTGAAACACCGCCCTGCCCCGCTCGAATCAAGGGCTTGCGTGTTTCATAAGTCGGTTTCATAATTGATGCCTGTTTCCGCCCTCGGACAACGGCATCCCATGAGCAACGTGACCCGCCTGCCCCCTTCCGGGAAGAAGGTCCATGTCGAGGCCGACATCCCGGCGAGCCAGCTCGATGAATTCGACCGCGCCGTCACGGCGCTCGCCGCCGGCGAGCGCCCGCGGATGGACACCCTGGCGCGGGACGAAGGCGAGATCATCAACCGCGCCATGGCCGCTCTGCAGCGGATCGAGGCGGCGATCGAAGCACATCCCGGCACCGGGCAGGCGCGCCGCCTGGTCAAGTTCCTGGCGGGGGTCTACAACGGCGAGGACTATCCGTTCGACCTCGGGGAGCTGCGCGCGCTTGACACCGAGCTCGCCAATGCGTGTCTCGATTACCTGAACTATGACCGCCTGGGCAAGCGCGAGGTCCACAAGCATCTCAAGAACGGCGACCGCGATCTGCACCGCTGGCTCGAGCGCTATGACCTCCTGCCGCGCGAGTCATGAGCAGCACCGTGTCTCCATCGCTTTCCGAGGCCGAGATCGAGCGCCTGGCGGCGCTGCTCGCCGCGAACCGCAATTCGGGTGCGCTCTCGCTCGAGGGGGTCGACGGCCTCTTCTGCGCGCTCATCGCGAGCCCCGCCCTCGTCATGCCGCACGAGTACCTGCCGGTGATCCTGGGCGGAACCCTCGGGGAGGGCGGGCTGCTCGGCGACCTCGCGGGGGTGCAGGAGATGATGGGGCTGCTGATGCGCCTCTGGAATGCCACCGCGCAGGACTTCGAGCACGAGACCTTCCACGTCGGTCACCGTGACGAATCCGGCGAGAACGGTGTTCCAGGCCGAGCCTGGGCGCGCGGCTACATGCACGGCATCCGTCTCGCCCGGGAGGGGTGGAGCCGCATCCTCCATGACGAGCGCGAGGAGTTGGTGCGTTACATTCCGATCGTGGCCGGGGAGGTCGATCCGGCCTGGCCGAAGGAGCCGCTCACGGAGGAGCAGTTGAATGCGATGTGGACGGACATGCTCGCCGGCGCGGCGCGCGCGTACCGGTA
>JAPTUI010000628.1 GCA_028067895.1 Pseudomonadota bacterium
AGCCACCGTGCTCGCCGCCCCGTTGTGCGCCCTCGGCGCCCCTGCGCACCCGCTGGCCCTCAAAGTGACCCGCAGCGGCTACCTGCGCGCCCCGGGCGTGAGCTTCATGCTGTACGACGACAATTACAGCCCGATCT
This sequence comes from Pseudomonadota bacterium, assembly GCA_028067895.1. Classification (GTDB taxonomy): domain Bacteria; phylum Pseudomonadota; class Gammaproteobacteria; order Steroidobacterales; family Steroidobacteraceae; genus 13-2-20CM-66-19. The sequence continues at coordinate 138 of JAPTUI010000628.1, forward strand.
TCTTCGACCAGAAGGACGCCGCCCTGCAGATCATTCTGCACGGTCACCGCATCGCCACCAACGGCAGCGTGCGACTGTTGCCCACGCCGCAGCAGTGGGATGCGATTCCGCATTTGATTCGCAGGCACGCCGACCGTGCGCAGGACCGGCTGAGCGCGCACCTGGACTACCCGGCCTATCACCTGCACTACAAAGTTGTGGTGTCGGCCGAACCGGGCGGCGTGCGCGTCAGCGTCGACCTCGACAAGCCGCTGCCGAAGGCGCTGATCGGGCGCGCCGGGTTCAATCTGGAGTTTCTCCCCTCGATCTACATGGACAAGGCCTATGCCATCGACGGCAAGGTCTTCGGGGTGCTGCCACGCTACCCGGAGGACCGCATGATCAGCGCGCCCGGGAAGCTCGGCGTTCCCGGCGAGCCCTGGTACGTGCGCCAATGGCACCATGCACTCGGCTGGACCGAGCCGCTGCCGTTTGCGCAGGGCCGACACCTGACGCTGGCCGTGAACGATGCGCTCGACCGCGTCAGCATCCGCTCCGAGAGCGGTCCGCTGCTGCTCTATGACGGACGAGACGTGGCGCAGAACGGCTGGTTCGTGGTGCGCACGCTGATTCCCGCCGGCAAGACCCGCGATGCGGTGGTCTGGCACATCCACCCGAGCAACCTGCCGCACTGGATCCGCCCGCCGATGATCGCGCACAGCCAAGCCGGCTACGCCGCGGCCTTCCGCAAAGTGGCCGTCATCGAACTCGACCGCCGGTTCAAGGGCCCGAAGCACGCCGAGCTGCTGCGTCTTAGCGCCGACGGCGCGTATCACCTCGCCTACCGCGGCCGGCTGTCCCAGCCGGTGCGCTGGCTGCGCTACCGTTACGTGAAGTTCAATTTCTCCTCGGTCAAGCGGCCCGGCCTGTACGTCATCCGGTACGCCGGGGTGCGCAGTGACGTCTTTCCCATCGCGAAAGACGTGTACGCCAACACCTGGCAGACCTCGCTCGATGGGTTCCTCGCCGAGCAGATGGATCACGTCTCGGTGCGCGACGCTTACCACATGTGGCACGGCGTGGCCCACCTCGACGACGCCCGTCAGGCGCCACCGAACCTGACCCACTTCGACGGCTACTGGATGGGCCCGAACATCGAATCGCCCTACAAGCCAGGCCAGCACATTCCGGGGCTGAATGTCGGCGGCTGGTTCGACGCGGGGGACTTCGACAATGACGCCTTCGGCCAATACGGCACCATCATCAATCTCGCCACCACCTACACCACGTTCCATCCCCGCTGGGACGAACTTTCGGTGAACGAGAAAACCCGCTCGGTCATCATGCATCAGCCCGATGGCGTGCCGGATCTGCTCGAGCAGATCGAGCACGGCGTGCTGCAAACTCTCGCCCAGATTCATGCGGTGGGCCACCCGTTCACCGGCATCCAATCGCCCTATCTGCTCGGCTACACCTTCGTCGGTGACGCCGCCTCGCAGACCGATGGGCGGCTGTATGATCCGAAGCTCGCCCCGGGTCAGATCAAAGGCGACCGGTCCGGCACCCCAGATGACCGCTGGGCCTGGACCATGACCTCCCCGGACATGGAATACGGCGCCTCAGCCGCCCTCGCAGCGGCGTCTCGCGCCCTGCACGGCTGGAACGAACCATTGGCCAAGCGCTGTCTCAGCGCCGCAGAGCGGATGTGGACCCTCGCGCGATCTCAAACCGATCAGCCGCACTTTCAGCCCGACCACGAAGGCTCCGGCGGCTTTCGAGAGCGGGCCATGGGATCGCCCGAATGGACCGCCACTCTGCAGTTGACCCTCGCTACGCGAGGCGCAGCGCCTTACGAGGCTCAGCTGAAGGCAATGCTACCGGCGATGCTCGGCCACATTGGGGATGGCGGCTGGGAAGCCGTCCAGGCGCGCCAGTACCTCAGCAGCGCCGAGCGCCGGCAACTGCGCTCTGCCGTACAGGCCTACCTGCCGAAGATGAATCGCAGGCTCGCTGCGACGCCCTTCGGCGTCCCGCCCTCGCTCGGGGCCTGGGGTGACTCCGCGCAGGTCGCGGAATTCGGCGTCGCGATGTACTTCCTGCACGAGGCCTATCCGCAGCTGGTCAGCCCCGAGTACACCCTGCGGGCTGCGAATTACCTGCTCGGCACCCACCCGGCCTCCAGTGTCTCGTACATCTCCGCGATCGGAACGGCCTCGAAACTCAAGGCCTACGGCAACAACCGAGCCGACAACACGTTCATCCCGGGCGGCATGATTCCGGGTTACGTCATCATCAAACCGGATTTCCCCGAGTGCATCACGAACTTCGGCTTCCTCTGGTACGAGGATGAGTACACGGTCGATGCCGCGGCCACCTGGATCCTCGAGGCCAACGCGGCCAGCGCGCTGGTCGAGCAGCAGGCCGGTCCGACGGCCCGCCGGCGCACCTGAGCGCACACCGCGGCGCAGGGGCCGGCGCAGACTCCGTGAGAGCCTCTGCGTCGGCCCCGGTGTCACTCCTCAGAGCCGCGCAGCATTTTCCACCCGGTAGCGCAGCCAGACGGCCCCACCGTCGAGCACCTCGCAGCTCGCCAACTGCATGCCCGTGAGCGGCGCGCGGCGCGCGGATTGCTCCGCACCCGAATCGAACACACTCGGGGCCCCCTGGGCGCCGTCCACCGCAGGACACACCGCAAGACTGATCTCATCGATCAACCCGGCGCGCAGAAATTCCCCGTTGACGTGGCCGCCGCCCTCGATCAGCAGCCGACGGATCCCGAGCTCGCGATACAGGAACTGAAGCGTCGCGGCCAGATCGAGCGTGTGTTCGCCGCCGAAGAAATACGACACGCCGTCGCGCCGCAGCCCCTCGAGATGCGCGTCGGACACTGCAGAGCCGAGCACCACCACGATTGGATCGCCGCCGATGTCGGCTCGGCCCCAGGCGATCTTGCCCTGCACGTCGAGCACGACTGCGAACGCCGGCGCCTGCCGCCGGGGCAGCCAGGGTTCGCGCGAATGAACCGACTCGCTGCGCGCCGGATATGCGCTCGCCTTGGCGAACTCCTCTCCGGTCACCCGCCCGATGAGCCACGCATCGCCCGCCAGGCGCTCGTGCAGGCGCTCGAACAGCGTGCCGCCGTCGCGGGTCTCGGGGCGCCAACGACTGTGCAGAATGCGCCCGTCTAGACTCGCGACCATGTGACATATGACATAGGGTTTCATGCAGGATCTCCGCCGGCCCAGTCCGCGCCGCAGTGCGCCCTGGGGTTTTAAACCAGGCGGCCGCGCCCGCGCAACGCCCCTCGGGGAGAGGAAAATGTTAGCGCGCGCACACTTCAGGTCAGCAACGCTGGCAAATTCCGCGCGCACGCCGTAAGACTGGCAGGACATCGGGCTAGGCAACCAAGGGCTGTCCCGGGTTCGACCCATGATCGACATCACCGTCTTCGCCACCATGGCACTGCTGCTCATCGGATACGCCGCCGTGCTGTACAGCGGTCTGCGGCGCGCACGGCGGCGGTTGGCCCGCGCTTGGCTGCACCTGGATTTTGCTTGGGACCGGCGCGATGGGGACCTGTTAAAGCTCCTCGAGCTGTGCCGCCAGGACGACGCCTGCGAGGGGGAACTCATCGAGCGGGCGCTGCGCGCGCGCGAAGCACTCCAGGACGCACGTCATCGGCGCGACGTGTCTGCCGTGAACGACACCGAAGAGGCACTTCGCCGCACCCTTACGCCGGTGTTCCCAGCCGCCGCGCGCCAGCGCCACGGGCACCCCGAGGCCGTGGTGCGCGCACTGCGGCTTCGCATTCAGGCGCACGAGCAGGCAATCGCCGCCGCGCACACACGTTACAACGAGGCGGCGAGCGCACTGAACTCCCGAATCGAAATGCTGCCCGAGATGCTGATCGCCAGCCTGTGCGGCATGACGCCGGTTGCGCTGCTGCAATGTGATGCGCCCGCCCCGGCGGACATCGACCTCGGTCTGGCGTTCAGCAAGTGACCCGGCGCAAAAAAGGCCTATTCAAGCGTTCGCTCACCCCGGCCGATAACCTCGCTAAGTCCGTCCCGTAAGGATGCCAGCATGTCTGTACCCCCCCGCACCGCCGTCGGCTGCCGCGCCTGTCGCGAACCGGGCGTGGCGCCCGAATTCACCATGGCCTTCCAGCCCATTGTCGACAGCGACTCCGGCGCCGTCTACGCGCACGAAGCGCTGGTGCGCCCTGTCGGCGGCGGTTGCGCATACGACGTACTCGGCCAGATCACCGACGAGAACCGCTACGCGTTCGATCAGGCCTGCCGCGTCAAGGCGATCAGTCTCGCCGCCGAACTCGGCATGAACAGCCTGCTCAACATCAACTTCCTTCCCAATGCCGTCTACCAGCCGGCCGCTTGCATCCGCGCCACGCTCGAGGCGGCCGCCCGCTCCAACTTTCCGCTGACGCGGATCGTGTTCGAAGTGACCGAGGATGAGCGCTCGCGGGATGCGAAGCATCTGATGGCGATTTTCAACGAGTACAAGCGCCACGGCATGCGTACGGCGATCGATGATTTCGGGGCCGGCCATTCCGGCTTGAATCTGCTCGCACAGTTCCAGCCCGACATCATCAAGATTGATATGGCGCTGACGCGCGCGATCCACACCGACCGGGTGCGCCGGACGATCACTCGTTCGGTGGCCCACATGTGCGCCCAGCTCGGCATTACGGTCATCGCCGAGGGCATCGAGTCGCTCGAAGAGGCACGCTGTCTGCGTGACCTCGGCATTCATCTGCTGCAGGGCTACTACTTCGCCCGCCCGCAACTCGAGGCGCTGCCCGCGGTTACCCCGGGCGCACTCGACGCCTTGCGCAGCACGAGTCCGCCGCGTCGGTCATTGGCGCTCAGCACGCACTGAGCCCGCACGTTCCGTGCCTGCCGCCATCGTCGCGGCGCTCCACTCACTCGTGCCCCGGTGCAAAAGCACTCGCGGGCGGGGGTCACGAAGGGACCCCCGCCCGCGAGTCGTCATCGACAGCCGTGGTGCCGGTACGTCTCAGTACTCAACCTAAGACGCTCCACGACACATGGCTCTGGGGGTCAGCTCAACCGTTGCCCCAATTGCCGCCCCAACCGTTGCCCCCGCCATCCCCGTTGCTGGGATAGGTGGTGCAAGCGTGTGCCGCATTGTTGTACTCCGACTGGATCCAGTACGCATGCCCGTTCAGCTCGACCTTGCTCGGGTCGAAATACACCGTCGACGTCGGACCCGGCTCCGCCGGCGGCGGCGGATTGATGACGAGGAAGCTGCACTCGTCGCCGATCTCATCGCCGAACAGCCCATTGGACTCCTCGTTCCACCAGCCGGTCGGATAGTAGCTCGGGGGGTTGCCTAGGGTATTCGGGTCGGTGATGGCTTCGAACGTCTCGTGTGAGAGAACACTGTCCGTCGAGTCCACCAGCTGGCCATTACCGGTGTTCGGCCGCACCGCGCAACCGCTCACATCCTGATAGGGCTCGACCGTGTACAGCGCCAGGGTCGAGTTCGGGAACTGCGAGGCGTTGTGGTAGGCGCAGTACCGGAAGGAGGCCGGAGCGTCCGGGGAATAGCACGACCCGGAGGTCTGGCACTCATCCTGGCCCGGCGGCAGGAAAATGTCGTAGATCGCGTGAAAGCCGGTCGGCAGTCCGAACGCGGTCGTCACCTCGTACACGATTTCCTGCATATCAAAGTCCGTGAGCGCGGAGCCGGCAGACAGACCAGTCAGCGTCAACATGATGGGCTTCGGATAGACGCGATATCGG